>CALCNY010000001.1 GCA_937897585.1 uncultured Chitinophagaceae bacterium
GGATGTTTTAAATAAACCAAACCTTGTTGTTGATTTTAATTCTCATTGGCAACAACAAATTGTCGAACAGGAAAAACAAGATTATTTTCACTGGCTTGAGTCAAAAAAAAGAGCATAACCCAAAAGAGTTATGCTCTGCTATCAAGAAAAGAATTTTTTAAAAAATATATCTCACTCCAAACTGCATTTGCCATCTTGAAGGCAATTCAGGATTTGAAGTAAAGGTTGTTTTTGTATTGGTATCAAACTGATAAACAGGAGTAACCCCGTTGATTAATTTTACCGCTAAAGGCTGATAATAACCTGTTGAGCTGGCATATTTCTTCACACCCCATTTGCTGCTCAATAAGTTTCCAAGGTTAACAACATCCAAACTTACCTGAATAGCGTTCTTTGTTTTTTTGATTTTTAATTCCTGTAATATTTTCATATCAACTTGTCCAAACCATGGTGTTTCAGCGTCGTATTTTTCTGTGTAAGCCCCTCTTCTGTTTCTTAAATATTTATCTTGTTCAATAAATGATTTGAATGCGGCTCTTTGTGCAGCAGCGTCCTGAGATACTCCGTTTACATCTACTAATGGATCAAAATTCATGACATCAATTTCTGCATTGGTAGGAACATACATCAAATCGTTGGATGAAGAACCATCGTTGTTGATATCGCCACCATAAACATAAGCGTATTTGTTTCCACTCGTCCAGCTGCCAAACATTGAAATAGTTGTAGACATGTTCTTATCTTTTCCATATTCATATTTTTTTGAAACGGCAGAAATTACACGATGTTTGTTGCCGTATAAAGATGGCGTCAATCTTGCTTGGTTAGCATTATTTAAAATCGGGTTTCTATCAAATGCATCACTTGATATTTCAGCAGAAATTGAACTTGCATCTTTTGCAATTAAATAATTATACGCCACCATTGCATACAATCCTTTTTTGAAATTGCGTTGAGCTTGCATGCTGAAGTTGAATTGATATCCAAGATTGGTATTCGTAAATACATACGTATTATTTTGACCTTGATCGGCAGCAGTATAAATACTTCTGGTATCACCTGTTCCTGAATTCAATGTGCCTGTTGGTTTTCCAAGTTTGTAATTTCTAACCATCATGGCTTTGATGTCTTTAGTGTATGCTACATCAAAGGTCAAGATTGTACCTGAATGTAATTTAACATCCGAACCTATGTTAGTTCTCCACACTTGCGGCCAACGGAATTTACTATCGGTAGCATTATAAAAATAGCTGAATGGATTTCCAATATGATTGCCTAACCATACAAATGGAAATCTGCCGGTAAACAATCCACTTCCGCCCCTAACCTGTACCGTTTTGTTTCCTTTTACATCCCAGTTGAAACCAAGTCGTGGTGAAACCAAAGTTCCTTTTGGCAATTTGGTGTTGTCTAAATCTTTGCCGACACCATTAGTAATTGGATTGCCGTTTGCATCAAATATTACCAAAGGATCATTGTTGGCAATCGTTGGAGTGCCAGTAGTATAAGTGCCTGCAAAAGTTCCATTAGGATTGATATCTGCACTTTCATATTTAGCATTGAAAACCGAAGACTTGTCAACTCTTATTCCATAAGTAACTTTCAATTTTTTATTCACTTGCCATTCGTCTTGCAGATAAGCAGATATTTGAGCAACTGTTAAATAATAAGTCGACCATTTATCAGCCTGCGCTCTGTTTTGAGCATAAGCAACATCCACGTCCAGGGGATATGCATCAAAAACAGTTGCGCCTCCAACAGGCACACTGTCTAAGAAAGTTTTGATGTCAATATCACTGAATATCGCCGGACCATAACCAGTTAAATTAAAGCTGTTCGCAAACTTGAATGATTCATAAGACAAACCTCCTGTAATACTGTGTTTGGCTTTATAAATAGTGAAATCATTGGTAGCTTGAAACGCTTTCTGATCAACTGTGTTGTGAATTGAAAAAGGTTCGTGCCCTGCAATGATATATCTCGTTCCGTATTTGGTGATGTTCACAACAGGAAATGGTGTTGAGAATGGATTTCTTCTGTCGTTGAATGATGTATAGACTAATCTCATTTTATTGGCGTAATTGCCATTCCAATTTGATTTTAATTCAGTGCTGAATGAATTCAGTTTGTTCACAATTTGATATCCTGAATTTCTAAACTGCATGGTTGTGTAATCAGGACCTCTTCTGCCGAGAGCACTTGGATGAGCAGGCTTTTCTTTGGAAGCATCCAAACCATTATACGTTACCGATAGTTTGTGAATGCTGTTGATGTTCCAATCAATTTTTGCTAACCATTTGTAATTTTTTTGATCAAGATTATAACCTTGATATGGACCGGTTTCATAACCGAATCTGTTTTTTAAAATATTGCTTACAGAGATAAGGTCTTGTTCTAAAACTCTTGAAGTGTTGGATAAGCCTGCGTTACTTGCATTCAAAGCCTGATAAGCAGAAGCCTCATCGGTTCTTTGTTCTGTTTCAATGTTGGCGAAATAATAAAGTTTGTTTTTAATGATCGCACCGCCTAATGAAGCACCGCCTTGAAATTGTGATAAAGAAGGAATCACAAATTTATTGCCATCTACTTTTTTACCCGTCATGGATTGGTTTCTATAGTAACTATAAACAGTTCCAGTCGTTTTATTGCTTCCCGATTTTGTAACCGTGTTTACACCTGCACCCGTGAAACCTGCTTGCGTTACTTCATAAGGCGCGATGTTTACTTGTATTTGGTCTATAGCGTCTAAGGATACAGGTTGTGCGTTTGTTTGTCCGCCTGGTGTTGGTGCATCCAATCCAAAAGGGTTATTGAAAATAGCGCCGTCCAATGAGAAGTTGTTGTATTGTCCGTTTCTTCCGGCAAATGAAATACCATTATAAGTTGAAGAAGCCGAAGGCGTGAATCTTAAAAAATCGTCGGCAGATCTTGAAATACTTGGCATTGTTTTTAATTGTCTGCTGCCAATATTAGTAGAAGCGCCTGTTCTTTTATTATCAAATATGTTGCTTTTAACTGAAGTTACAGTTACAGCATTCAAATTTTGAACACTTGATTTTAAAGTAAAATCTACAGTATTGTTTAAACCTAATTCCAGGAAAACATTGTCATTAGTAGAAGCCTCATGACTGATATGCGTAACTGAAATTTTATATGGACCGCCTACTCTTAGATTTGGCATGGTAAATCTGCCATCTGATTTTGTCATCAGCAATTGTTTGATACCAGCTTCCGGAAATTCAATGATAATGTTGGCGCCTTGTATGGGTTGTCCTGATTCATTGTTAACAACGCCTGATAAAGTGGCTGTAGTTACCTGGGCAATTGTCTTTTCTGTAAATACAAATCCAATCAGAAAAGTAACAACCAGGGCAAGAGTGATTTTTTTCATTGAAATTATGAATTTTTTTGAATCACGAAATTATTCCTTTTTTAATTTGAAGCCTGAATTAATATTAAACAGAGATTTTGGAATTGAATTAAATTTAATAAGGAGGTTGACTTAATAGTAGCCTATTCAAATAATTTTATGAGTGTAATAATTAGGGTGAAGAAAGTTCAGGTTTACTGAAGAAACATTAGTGAAAATATTTGGCTGTTCGAGTTGAGAACACGTAATATTGCGATATTGAGATC
The DNA here is from genome assembly GCA_937897585.1 of uncultured Chitinophagaceae bacterium. GTDB lineage: Bacteria > Bacteroidota > Bacteroidia > Chitinophagales > Chitinophagaceae > Ferruginibacter. The sequence goes on from CALCNY010000001.1 coordinate 3,637, forward strand.
GGAAGAGCGTCGTGTAGGGAAAGAGTGTCTTCGC
>CALCNY010000002.1 GCA_937897585.1 uncultured Chitinophagaceae bacterium
AGTAAATTCATCACCTGCAATACGAATACTTTGATCACAAACTATTCCGGCTAAGGCAATTACAGTAATACCTGTAGTTCCACCACCAATATCGATAATCATGTTTCCTACCGGTTCTTCAACATCGATTCCTATACCTAAAGCAGCTGCCATAGGCTCATGTATTAGATAAACTTCTTTGGCTCCAGCTTGTTCGGCGCTATCTCTAACAGCTCTTTTTTCTACTTCTGTAATGCTACTTGGTATACAAATCATCATTCTCCAACTTGGAGCAAATAGAGGTTTTTTAGGATATACCAATTTAATCAGCTCTCTGATCATCAACTCTGCAGCATTGAAATCCGCAATTACACCATCTCTCAATGGACGAACCGTGCGAATGCTTTCATGAGTTTTCTCATGCATCATCAAGGCTTTTTTGCCAACGGCCAGTAATAATTTTGGATTGTTTCTGTCTAATGCAACAATGGAGGGTTCGTTTACAACCACTTCATCATTATGTATAATTAAGGTATTTGCAGTTCCTAAATCGATTGCAATTTCCTGTGTGAAAAAATTAAAAATGCCCATAAATTAATTTAATGCTGTTTCTAGTAAGGTATTCAGACAAAGTTGATGTAATTTATTGTAATTAACAATCCTAAAAAATTAATTTTCAAAGTATTTTGAAAGTTTTTTTTGGATTTGCCGAATCCTCGAAAACAAGCCTGGACGACGATTTGCTAATCTATTTAGCAATTAGACTGAGCAACAAGTTTATTCAAATTCAAAACCGATATCTTTTCTGAAATACATATCTTCAAATTCAAGATTTTTTGCCGCAGTTCTTGAAGCTTTTGCTGCTTCCTGAATGGTATTACCAAATGCTGTAACTGCGATTACGCGTCCACCGTTAGTAACTGTATTTCCATTGTGTTCTTTAGTCCCTGAATGAAAATAGATACTTTCTTCAGAATTATAATTTAATCCATGAATCACTTTCCCTGTTACGTAATTTCCAGGATAACCACCACTTACAATAATGGTTGTAGCTGCAGCTCTTTCATCTACTTCAATCTTTATTTTTCCAAGATTGTTTTTTTCAATTGCCAATAAAATTTCAACCAGATCATTTTTAATTCTTGGTATTACAATTTCAGTTTCAGGATCACCCATTCGGCAATTGTATTCTATCACGTATGGTTCACCGTTATCAATCATCAAACCAAAAAATACAAAGCCTTTGTAAACATATTTTTCTTCAGCAAATCCATTGATGGTTGGGGTAATAATTTTATTCAGAATTTTTTCTTTCAAAGCTTCATCAAAAAATGGCACAGGACTCACAGCGCCCATTCCGCCTGTGTTTAAGCCTGTATCTCCTTCCCCAATTCTTTTGTAATCTTTCGCTTCAGGCAAAACACAAAATGACTGACCATCTGTAATGGCAAATACACTTACTTCAATTCCTTTTAAAAAAGATTCTATTACTACTGTATCACTTGCTTTACCAAATTTTGCATGACGAATCATTTGATCAAACTCAGTCAGCGCCTCTTCATGAGTCATGCAAATCAACACACCTTTTCCTGCAGCCAATCCATCTGCTTTAAGTACAATTGGTAATGAATGATTTTTGATGTAATCAAGACCTTCAATAAAATTCTCAGCATTAAATTCTCTGTAAGAGGCAGTAGGGATATGATGTCTTTGCATGAATGCTTTAGCAAATGCTTTACTACCTTCCAATTGAGCAGCTTCAGCACTTGGACCTACAATTTGAATATGTTTGGTTTCGGTATTAGCAGTAAAATAATCATAAATGCCATTCACCAATGGATCTTCAGGACCTACCACAATAAGTTCAATATTGTTTTGTAATGCGGCTTGTTTCAATGTTTCGAAGTCATTGACTTTGATATCAAGATTGGTTCCACATGTTGCGGTACCTGCATTCCCGGGTGCAATAAACAATTCATTGCAATGTTTGCTCTGTTTGATTTTCCATGCAATTGCATGTTCGCGGCCGCCTGAGCCAATGATTAAAATATTCATGATTAAAAGTGTTGCGCGAAATTAATCATCAAATCTGTTATATGAAGAAGATTTCAAATTATTCGGAATAAAAAAATGGAAGTGGCAGAAATAAAGAAATCAAATTTGATAGATGTAAACATAATTTGTGTATTTTGGCAAATAATAAATTTTTAAAGAACCAAAAAAATAAACATGGCAGATACTATCAACCAACAAAAAAGTCATCCAAAGGGCTTATGGGTATTATTCGGAACTGAAATGTGGGAACGTTTCAATTTCTACGGAATGAGAACTTTGCTTACACTTTTCATTGTAAACGCACTGATGATCAGTAAAGAAGAATCTTCAATCATCTATGGCGGATTTTTAGGATTATGTTATTTAACCCCAATGCTGGGTGGTTTCATCTCCGACAGATTTTTGGGTAACAGAAATTGTATCCTTTTAGGAGGAACGCTTATGGGCATCGGACAATTATTACTATTTTTCAGTGCATCCATTTTCTCTACAAATCTTGAACTCGCTAAGACAATTTTATACATCGCTCTTGGTGTGATTATTTTTGGTAATGGATTCTTCAAACCTAACATTTCAAGTATGGTGGGAAGTTTATATCCTAAATCAGAGAAAAACAAACTAGATACAGCATTCACCATTTTTTACATGGGTATCAACATTGGCGCATTCCTTGGTCAGTTTATTTGTCCAGTTGTAGGTGATGTGGTTGTAAATGGACAAAGAGATGTATTTGCTTTCAAATGGGGCTTTTTGGCTGCAGCCATTGCCATGTTGATTGGTACTCTTACATTTCTATTCTTAAAAAACAAATACGTTGTTACTCCTGATGGTAAAGCTATTGGAGACCTCCCTTCCAAAAATTCTTCTGATGATTTTGAAGAAGGCGAATCTCAATCGGCACAATTCAGCAATAAATCTTTAGGACTTGCAGTGTTGTCATTTTTAGTTTTAGGTTTTATTTTCAAAAATGTTTTTGACCAAAATATCATCTACTCTATCATTTATTCAAGTGGTATCACACTTGCCGGATTAATCTTGTCAGATACCTCACTTACTAAAATTGAAAGAGACCGTATTCTTGTTATTTACATCGTTTCATTCTTTGTAATTTTCTTCTGGGCTGCTTTCGAACAAGCAGGTTCTTCTCTTACGTTTATAGCAGATTACCAAACCGACAGAAACTTCTTTGGTTGGGAAATGCCACCTTCTATGGTGCAAATTTTCAACGGAATTTTCGTGGTAATATTTGCTGTTCCTTTTAGTATGTTGTGGGATAAATTAAGAGCAAAAGGTAAAGAACCCATCTCTCCTGCTAAACAAGCGATGGGATTGTTGTTAATCTCTATCAGTTATTTCATTATCGCTCATAATGTAAAAGATTTAGGTAACTCAGGTTTATTGGCTGTACATTGGTTGATTCTGTTATACTTGATTCAAACTTTTGGTGAACTTTGCTTGTCTCCAATTGGATTGTCTCTAGTAGGAAAATTAGCACCAAGAAGATTTGCCTCATTGTTGTTTGGCGTATTCTTCCTTTCTAACGCATCTGGTTATGCGCTGGCGGGAACATTAGGTTCTATATTGCCTGCAACTGGCGAACAATTTAAAGCCGCTGAAGGAGCTGGAATTAATTTAAAAGCAATCCTCGACAAAACAATCACACCAACAGTAGAACAACTTAAATTCTTAGCAGATAATAAAATCAGCGATCATTATCCAAAATTTGCGGGATTCACCATTCACAATTTGTTTGAATTCTTTATGGTATTCGTTGTGCTTTGTGGTGTTGCTTCTGCTTTATTGTTTATGTTGGTACCAAAACTTAAAAAAATGATGCACAATGTGTAATCAATAACTTTATAACAATAAAAAAAGCGACTTTTCAGTCGCTTTTTTTATTACAAAATATTTTCAAGTTCTTTTAAATGTGTAATAATGTAAGTAGGCTTTTTATCTGTTGTAGCATCAATATGGTTGACAAAAACGTTGTCCATCCCTGCATTCATAGCACCCTGAATATCGGCATCAAGATTATCACCAATCATGATTGACTCGTGCAATAAAGCGCCGGATTGATTCATCGCAAAATCAAAAATTTCTTTTTCAGGCTTCATACTATTGCTGGCTTCTGAAGTGATAACATGTGTAAAGAAATGATCAATCTTGCTGTTACGAATTTTACTCCACTGCGTCTTTTCGAAACCGTTAGTAATAAGATGAATTTGATAATCTTTTGTTTTTAAATAATCTAAAATTTCATACGCATGAGGAAACATCCCGTCTTTTACCGGCAATATTTCGAGAAATCTTGCGCTCAAATTTTTGGCTAATTTTTCATCGCCTACTTTAAACTCCATCATTGTACGCCACATTCTTCTCCACTTTAATTCTTCAGCAGTAATAAAGCCATTTTGAAAACGCTCCCACAGAATTTTATTGTGATGTAAATATTTTTCATAGAAAGCATCGAAATCAGGTGTTACCAATTCTGCTAACCTGAACTCACCAAAAATATCTGTTAATGAGTCTTTAGCATTGGTATCAAAATCCCATAAAGTATGATCCAAATCAAAAAAAATATGTTTGTATGAAGGCATTTATCAATTTTTTCTTTTTAATGTATGTGTATCTTTGCGTCGGAATCGTGAAGTTAATTATTAATCTCAATTTAAATCGGAATATATGCTTGCAGTTATTACAGGTGCCAGTAGAGGAATGGGTAAAGCAATGGCACTGAAATTCGCAAAGGCAGGTTATGATTTGCTGCTTTGCTCCAAAACAATGGCTACACTTGAAGTTACTAGAGAAACTATTTTAGCACAGGCTCCTGAAAGAAAAGTAAACATCTTTGCAGCTGATCTTACCAAAAAAGAGGAAGTTCAAAAGTTTGCAGACTATTGCAACAGCTTTGGTGCTGCTGATATTTTAATCAATAACGCAGGTACTTACACGCCAGGAAATTGTATTGATGAAGCTGATGGCGCTATGGAAAAAATGATGGATTTGAACTTCTACAGTGCTTATCATCTTACCAGAATGCTCCTACCAAAAATGATGGAAAGAAAATCTGGGCATATTTTTAACATGTGTTCCATTGCCTCTTTAAGAGCCTACAGAGGCGGCGGCAGTTATGGTATCAGCAAATATGCGATGCTGGGTTTCACAAAAAATATTCGATTGGAACTAACCAATTTTGGTATAAAAGTAACTGCTGTTTTTCCTGGAGCTGTACTTACAGATTCCTGGGGTGATTTTGATAACAGCGAAAATAGAATTATGGTGGTAGAGGATATTGCAGATATGATATTTGCAGCCTCTCAATTATCTCATCAGGCTGTTGTAGAAGATATTGTTATCAGGCCTCAATTGGGCGACTTGGACTAATTGATTGAGCCGAATAACTTTAAATAAACATTTAAGAATTAGATAATAATCCCCAACAAAACGTAATCAAATTCCCCCTTTGGGGGATTTAGGGGGCTACTTGATTAAACTTATACCCCACACCTCTCACAGAAAGAAAATAAACTGGGTTTTTAGAATCATCTTCCACATATTTCCTAAAGTTCAGAATAAAATTATCTATGGTTCTCGTCGTCGGATAAACATTATAACCCCATACTGCCTGTAAAATTTTTTCTCTCGTAACGACTTCATTTTTATTTTCAATCAATAGCTTCAATAACATCGCTTCTTTTTTTGTCAACTCAATTTTTTCTCCTTTCTTGTTGGTAAGGATTAAACCATTAAAATCAATTTTGTTTTTTCCAAACTCATAGGTATCACCAATAG
>CALCNY010000003.1 GCA_937897585.1 uncultured Chitinophagaceae bacterium
AATCAGTTTGGACAACGACAATATTTCTAAAAAAAAAACAACTGATCAAGTAAAAGCAATTTCTTTTAAATCATTGCCTTCATTTGTTTTACAATCGGAAAAAAAATCGGTAGACATCTCTATAAAAAAACCGACAGCTATAAAGCCTGTTGAAACAGCAGTTTTGGTAATTGAAGAACCGAAAACAGAAATAAAAAAACAACCACCAGTTGCAAAATCTTCTACTGTTGATGAGAAAAAAGAACCTCAAATGAAACTAGGTTCTTTGCGCAACATTCAAAATCAAATAGCACAACAAAATAATTTTAATAACGGAACCAGAGCTTTAGAAATAGAGACCCTTACCGAGGCCTGGAATCTTTACATTGAAAAAATGACTGCTGCTAGTAATCACACCGCAGTAACGAATTTTAAACTATCCACCATTAAGATTACAGATGAAAATAATTTTGAAATCATCACCGACACCGTTATTCAACAAAGATTTATCGAAGCAGAAAGATCTGAGCTGGTATCTTATATGCAACAATATTTCAATAATAACAAGTTGAAATACAAGATTACCATAAATGAAAAAGCACCTGAAGTAGAAAATGGTCCAAAACCAATAACTGCCAAAGAGCATTATAAAATGCTGTCAGAACAGTATCCGTTAATAAAAGAACTAAAAGAAAAATTAAAATTAGACCTAGAATATTAAAAGAAATCAAAGAAAATTTCAATAGAATTTGTAAGCTTTCAAAATCCCGTGAAATTTTCCATTTTTTGCATTAATTTCGGGCCTCAAAAGAAAAAAATAAAAATATGGCAGAGGTAATCAGAATGCCCAGATTGAGTGATACCATGACAGAAGGTAAAATTGTGTCTTGGAATAAAAAAGTAGGCGATAAAATAAAGCCAGGAGATGTGTTGGCAGAAGTAGAAACAGATAAAGCCACCATGGAACTGGAAAGTTATAATGAAGGTGTATTACTACATATTGGAGTAGCTGCCGGAAGCGCAGTTATAGTTGAAGGCATATTGGCTGTTATTGGAAAAGAGGGCGAAGAATTTCAATCTTTGTTGAGTGACGCTCCTGCTGCTGCTGCCAAACAAGATTCACCTGCTGCTTCGACACCGGCTTCAACCCCTGTACAGTCTGCCCCTGCTGTGGTTGCTCCTGTTGCCAACGGAGATGATAGAGTTAAAGCTTCACCACTAGCTAAAAAAATTGCTGCAGAAAAAGGAATTGATATTGCATCATTGATGGGGAGTGGCGATGGCGGAAGAATTGTAAAAAAAGATGTTGATCAATATACTCCGGCTGCAAGTGCTCCAAAAGCTGCTGCTCCTGTTGCAATGCCATTCATGCCTGCAGGTACAGAAGGTTTTACAGATATTCCGTTGACTTCTATGCGTAAAACCATTGCGCGCAGATTGAGTGAAAGCATGTTCGGTGCTCCACATTTTTACCTGAATATGGAAATCAACATGGACAATGCCATGGCAGCAAGAACAGCTATCAACGAGGTAAGTCCTGTTAAAGTTTCATTCAATGACATGATTATTAAAGCCTGTGCAGCAGCATTACGTCAGCATCCTGATGTGAACAGTAGCTGGATGGGTGATTATATCCGTCAGAACCATCACGTACATATCGGTTCTGCGGTCGCAATGCCTGATGGACTTATCGTTCCTGTAATCAAATTTGCTGACCAAAAGTCTTTATCACAAATTGCTGCAGAAACAAAAAGCCTGTATGCAAAAGCAAAAGACAAAAAAATACAACCAGCCGAATTTACTGGTAACACATTTACCATTTCAAATTTGGGTATGATGGATATTGAAGAATTTACGGCTATTATCAATCCGCCAGACAGTTGCATTTTGGCTGTTGGTCGTATCAAAGAAGTTGTTGTTAAAAAAGGCGACAAATTTGACGTAACCAATGTGATGAAAATAACATTGAGCTGCGATCATAGAAGTGTAGATGGTGCTGTAGGAGCGAGCTTCCTTCAAACTTTGAAAAAATACATTGAGAATCCGGTGACGATGCTGGTTTAATCGAAAAATAAAACTTTAATAAAAATGACGGGCTTTATGTCCGTCATTTTTTATGGATTAACTTTGAAACCGAATGGAAAATCAATCGATAATATTGTATGACGGCGTTTGCAATCTCTGTAACCATTCAGTTCGGTTTGTAATCAAAAGAGATGTTAAGCACATTTTCAAGTTAGCATCACTACAAAGCGAATTCGGAAAAAAAATATTAGCTGAAAATCGACTTGATGAAAAGTCTTTTTCTTCATTCATTTTGGTTGAAAACGGAAAATTGTATTTCAAATCCACAGCTGCTTTAAAAGTTGTAAAAAAGCTAAACGGACCAACAAAGCTGCTTTATATATTTATCATCGTTCCTCCATTTATTAGAAATTTCATTTACGACATTGTAGCTAAGAACAGGTACAAATGGTTTGGAAAGTCGGATGTGTGTTGAGTTTTGGGGTTTGGTTAACTTGTTGAAAAAATTGAACTTATTAAACCTTTTGAACGATTTTTTTGAAAACGTAACGACCCTTTCAGGAAACATTGCTGAGAAGAGATCGGAAGAGCACACGTCTGAACTCCAG
>CALCNY010000004.1 GCA_937897585.1 uncultured Chitinophagaceae bacterium
ATTTTACATTTTACATTCCAAACAAATCAACTTTCTTGAGAGATTAACTATTCTATGTCCTCAATCCCACTTTTACATTTTACATTGGATATTTTACATTTGACATTCTTAAACAGCTACTGGCGCTTTTATCCCCGCATGTGACACATAATTCACCAACTCAAAATCCTCAAACTTAAAATCAAAAATATCTTTTACATTAGGATTGATTTTCATCTGCGGTAATGGAAACGGAGTACGTGACAATTGCAAATCTGCTTGTTCAAAATGATTGTTATATAAATGTACATCGCCAAATGAATGAACAAAATCTCCGTATTGCAAATCACAAACCTGTGCAATCATCATCGTTAATAAAGCGTAAGAAGCAATATTAAATGGAACACCGAGAAATACATCCGCACTGCGCTGGTACAACTGGCAACTTAATTTTCCGTCGGCTACATAAAACTGAAACAGACAATGGCAAGGCATTAATTTCATTTTTGGTAAATCTGCTACATTCCAGGCGGAGATAATCATGCGGCGACTATCGGGGTTGGTTTTGATAGTATGAATCAAATCTTTCACCTGGTCAACCACCACTCCATTCGCACCTTCCCAGCTGCGCCATTGTTTACCGTACACCGGACCTAAATCACCATTTTCATCAGCCCATTCGTCCCAGATGGAAACATTGTTTTCTTTTAGATAAGCAATATTGGTTTCACCTTTTAAAAACCAAAGCAATTCGTAAATGATACTTTTTAAATGTGTCTTTTTTGTTGTGACCAAAGGAAAACCTTCAGCGAGATTAAATCTCATTTGATAACCAAAACAGCTTCTGGTACCCGTTCCGGTGCGGTCGCTTTTGTCAGTTCCGTTTTCTTTTATGTGTTTGAGAAGGTCTAGGTATTGTTGCATGGGTGCAAAATAAGTAAAAAGTAAAAATTTAAAAGTAAAAATGTTTGGCGTTTGGTCGCTGCGCTTGTTTGGCGTTAGTTGTTCTACTTACTTAGATAAATAATTGAATTTATAAATATTTTGAAAAATAAACAAAAACAACAATAAACAAAACAACGCCAAACCCCAAACCCCAAACATAAATAGTATCTTTGCCCCGAAGAAAAAATCATGAGTAAAAAAGGAAAAGTATTAATGGCCATGAGCGGCGGTATCGACAGTACCGTGGCGGCTTTGATGCTGCATAAAGAAGGCTATGAAGTGGTGGGTATTACCATGAAAACCTGGGATTATGCCACAAGTGTAGGCACTACCAACAAAAAAGAAACCGGTTGTTGCAATCTGGATAGTTTCAATGATGCAAGAATGGCGGCTGTGGAGCATGGTTTCCCTCACTTTATATTGGATATCAGAGAAGAATTTGGTGATTTTGTCATCGAAAATTTTGTTGAAGAATATATTGCCGGCAGAACACCAAACCCTTGTGTAATGTGCAATACCCATATCAAGTGGCGTGCGTTGTTAAAACGTGCTGATGCGATGGGATGCGATTTCATTGCCACCGGTCATTATGCTCAAATCCATCAACATTCCAATGGCAGATATTTTATCCGTAAAGGCAAAGACGAAACCAAAGACCAGAGTTATGCTTTATGGGGCTTGCAACAAGATTTATTAAGCAGAACGTTGTTGCCTTTGGGTACTTATCATAAAACAGAAATCCGCCAAATGGCTCATGATTTCGGTTATCCGGAGTTGGCTAAAAAAAATGAGAGCTATGAAATTTGTTTCGTTCCTGATAATGATTACAGAGGCTTTTTAAAACGCCGTGTGGAAGGATTGGAAGCTCGAGTTGATGGCGGCAATTTTGTTGATAAAAATGGTAAGGTTTTAGGCAAACACAAAGGCTATCCTTTTTATACGATCGGACAAAGAAAAGGCTTAGACATCGCTTTGGGTTTTCCTGCGTTTGTAACCCATATCGACCCTGATAACAACACAGTTGTTTTAGGAAATGAAGAAGACCTGAACAAAACCGAAATGATGGTAAAAAACATCAATTGGATTAAATATGAAGGCCTCAGCGAAAACATCGACGCCTTTACAAAAATTCGTTACAAAGACAAAGGCGCGATTAGTCAGCTTATTGCTACAGATAATGGTGTAAAAGTTGTATTTTACGATGATGTAAAAGGTGTCGCCCCTGGACAAAGCGCGGTGTTTTATGAAGGAGATGATGTGATTGGAGGTGGAGTTATTCAGCGACAACAATTTGGTGATTTGGAAATTAGATAATTTGATAATTATTGTACTTAATATGATTACAATCAACAAAAGAAATTCTGATTCAAACAACATTGATGTTGAATCAATTAAATTGAAGTTCAGTAACCCAATCATCAAATTTTCAAATCACCAAATTAAAAATTGGTTTTTAATCTTTTTACTTTTTACTTTTTACTTATCCTCCTGTAAAAAAACCGAATCCTACACTTCTCCTTCCATTTCAGATTACAATCCATTGCAAACCGGAAAATACATTACCTATCAATTAGACTCTCTCATATATCTTTCTTTCGGAACCCGCGATACTACTGTTTCTTATCAGGTGAAATATCTCACAGATTCTTTGATTACAGACAATTTAGGAAGACCTGCTTACCGCATTTTCAGATTCATCAGAAAAAATGAAAATGAACCTTGGAGATCAGATGCAACTTTTATGAGCATCAATACAGGAAACAGTCTGGAATTTATAGAAAACAATTTGCGTTACATCAAACTTCAAATGCCAATTAAAGACAACGTTTCATGGAAAGGCAATTCTTTTATTGATACCTATTCCGCCAATTCATTATTAAGATATCTAGACAACTGGGATTATGTTTATAATAATGTAGGCAGCGCTGATGTTGTTGGCAGTTTCAATTCAGAAAATACTATTACTGTTAACCAAAGAGATGAAATCATTGGTGTTCCTGATGAACCTTCTAGTTATAGTGAAGTGAATTACAGTCAGGAGAAATACGCCAAAGGTATTGGCATGATTTATCGCAAATTTTTCCATAGTGAATACCAGCCTAATAACGGCGGCTATTTTGCCGACGGCTCTTACGGTGTTACTTACACGATAATAGATCATAATTAATTTTCCAATGAACATCAAAATAAGAAAAGCTGAAGTGCAGGATTGTGCAAGCATGATGGAGCTCATAAAGGAATTGGCATTATATGAAAAAGCGCCTGAAGAAGTTACCGTAAAATTTGAGCATTTTGTTGAAAGTGGTTTTGGACCTAATCCGGTTTGGTGGGCTTATGTAGCCGAAATCACTAACGAAGACCAATCAAAAAGAATCGTAGGTTTTGCATTGTATTATATTAGATACAGCACTTGGAAAGGACAAAGAATGTATTTGGAAGATATCATCGTTACTGAATCAATGCGAGGAAATGGGATTGGCAAATTGCTTTTTGATCAATTAATTGAAGTTTGTAAAGCACAAAATTTCAAAGGCATGACATGGCAAGTCCTCGACTGGAACGAACCAGCCATCAATTTCTATAAAAAATATGAAGGTGTAAGTTTTGATGGCAGCTGGTTGAATGGTAGCATTGGATGATGATTGTTATTTTGGAATGCAAGTAAAAACATATCTTCGCGGAGCAACATATGAGAAAGTAAATGCCTCTCCATTAGGTTGTAATATTTTAAATAATAAATTTTGAATCATGAACAAATTTTCATTCTTGAAAAAAGTTTTGCCTTTTTTAGCTATCGCCTTGATTACATTATGGTCTTGTCAGAAAGACGTAAATGATTTTGGCATTTCAGGAGACCAAATTCCTGACCTTACCACAAAAGTAAATGCATCTGTATCAGGTTTTGTTACTGATGAAAATAACACGGCTATGTCGGGCGCTATGGTTACTGTTGGTACAAGAACAACCACTACAGATCAATACGGATATTTTGTTGTGAAAAATGTGGATGTAGTAAAAACTGCAGCAGTTGTTACCGTTTCGAAACCAGGATATTTCCATGGTATCAAAACGTTTGTCGCTGCTCAAGGCAAATCTGCTTTTTTTAGAATTAAAATGATTCTTAAAAATAATGTAGGTGCTATCAATGCCAGTTCAGGTGGAAATGTAACATTGACCAATGGGATGATTGTAGCTTTACCAAGTAATGCAGTTGTGAATGCTGCTACAGGCGTGACTTACAACGGCATGGTGAATGTTGCTGCTTATTGGATCAATCCAACTTCACAATATGTAAATGCTGAAATGCCTGGCGATTTAAGAGGAATCAATACCTCAGGCGCTATTAAATCATTGCAATCTTTTGGTATGGTTGCTGTTGAACTAACAGGCGCTTCTGGCGAATTGTTGCAAATTGCTTCTGGTCAAAAAGCAACGGTTACATTCCCAATACCGGCAACACTTACAGCATCTGCACCGTCATCCATTCCTTTGTGGTATTTTGATGAAGCCATCGGTCTATGGAAAGAAGAAGGAATGGCTACCAAAACAGGTAATAACTATGTTGGTGAAGTAGCTCATTTTTCTTTCTGGAATTGTGATGTTCCAAACAATTATGTACAATTTGATTGTACCGTTTTAAATGCACAAAATATTCCTCTTCCTTATGTGCTGGTTAAAATAACTGATGTTAATAATCCTTATAATTCAAGAGTTGGATACACTGATTCTTTGGGATTCGTTACCGGATTAGTTCCGGATAATGCATCATTAACATTGGAAGTATTCCCTTTCTATAGTTGCACAAGCGCTGCTTATACGCAAACATTCACAACAACCAATACTTCAGTTTCATTGGGCAATATTGTTATTCCTAATCCCTCATTAAATCAGGCAGAAGTTTCTGGTACCGTTACTGATTGTAACAACAATCCAGTTACTTCAGGTTCAATCATCGTATTAAAAGACAATCAATATTTCAGATTCGGAATAAATAGCAACGGAACGTATAGTTTTTCATCATTGCTTTGCAGCGGACCAACAACTGTAACAATAATTGCTACTGATGCAATAAGCGCCCAGCAAAGTGCTCCGGTTTCTGCCACTTTTGTAAATGGACCTGTTATCATCCCAAATATTCAAGCTTGTGGTTTGTCTACCAATCAGTTTTTGAATTATACCATCAATGGAACCAATTATACTTACAGCTCTCCTGTTGATAGTTTTTACATGACTTTGAATACTCAAGCAACACCTGCTTTGATTATGATTTCTGCTCAACAAGGCCCTACTCAAAGCGGATATGGTACTTTAGGTTTTGATGCTACAGGGATTGCAGTGGGAAGTTCACAAGCTTTCAATTTCTTTTATTGCAGTCAGGTTTCAGACTCATTTACAATTGTTCCACCATTCAATGTAAACATAACAGAATATGGGAACATTGGTGAGTTCATCGCCGGAGATTTCAGCGGAACGATGAATGGCATTTCAACATCTTATATGGTGAGTGGTAATTTTAGGGTGAGAAGAAGGCAGTAGGAAATAAGGAATAAGAAATTTAAAATAAGAAAGTAACTCAAATCTCTCTGTAAAAGCCTTAAAGACTTTACAGAGAGATTTGAGTTTTTTATTGCATATCATTTACTGAAGCCCTAATTTTGCGACAAATAAAAACCTGAAAATGATCGCTACAATAACCATGGGAAATGATGGTAAACTCATCGTTCCTAACAATCCTACCATTCCATTCATTGAAGGCGACGGCATTGGTCCGGATATTTGGAAAGCCGCCGTGCGTGTATTTGACGCTGCTGTTGAAAAGGCTTACAACGGAGAAAGAAAAATCAACTGGCTGAAAGTTTTGGCCGGCGAAGAAGCATTCAACCAAACCGGAGAATGGATGCCCGAAGCTACCATGGATGCTTTTAAAAAATATTTGATTTCGATTAAAGGTCCGCTCACTACGCCAGTTGGCGGTGGCATCAGAAGTTTGAATGTAGCGTTACGTCAGGAACTGGATTTATATGTTTGCCTCAGACCTGTAAAATATTTCGAAGGCACGCCCTCTCCCATGTGGCATCCTGAAAAAGTGAATATGGTTATTTTCAGAGAGAATACAGAAGATATTTATGCAGGAATTGAATTCATGACCGGAACGCCTGAAGCAAAAAAACTGCTCGATTTTTTGGTGAATGAAATGAATGTAAAAAAATTGCGTTTCCCAGAAACGACTTCTTTCGGCATCAAACCTGTAAGTAAAGACGGAAGTGAAAGATTGATCCGCTCAGCCATTCAATATGCTATTGAAAATAAACTCCCTTCTGTAACGATTGTGCATAAAGGCAATATCATGAAATATACTGAAGGTTCATTTAAAAACTGGGGTTATGAATTGGCAGAAAGTGAATTTGCTGGAGAAGTCTACACCTGGCGTCAATGGGAAAAAACAAAAGCCGAAAGTGGTGAAGCTGTTGCCAATGAAGAAATGCGCATCAGTGCCATTGGTGGAAAAGTGATTATTAAAGATGCGATTGCCGATAATTTTTTACAACAAGCTTTATTAGCCCCTCAAGATTATAGTGTGATTGCCACTTTAAATTTAAATGGTGATTACATCAGCGACGCATTAGCTGCACAAGTTGGCGGCATCGGAATCGCTCCAGGTGCAAACATCAATTACTTAACTGGTCATGCTGTATTTGAAGCCACACATGGAACAGCTCCTCGTTTTGCAAACACTAACACCATGAATCCTTCTTCGGTAATTCTAAGTGGCGCCATGATGCTCGAATATATGGGATGGAAAGAAGCTGCTAATTTGATTACTTCCGCCATTGCCAAAACTATTTACAAAAAAACAGTAACCATCGATTTCTATAATTTATTGAAAGAAGGAACGTTGTTGAAGACGAGTGAGTTTGGGGATGCGGTGGTGGGGAACCTATAATTTAATCGTTTGGCGTTTGGTGTTTGGTGTTCGTTGTTTATTCAAACAAATAACACCAAACAAGCGAAGCGACCAAACACCAAACAATGAAAATAAATGCCAACTTTACCTTAATTTTGCCACTCAAATTTACAACCATGTCAAAAATAAAAGTAGCCAATCCCGTAGTGGAATTAGACGGTGATGAAATGACCCGTATCATCTGGAAATTCATCAAAGACAAATTGATTCTTCCTTATTTAGAAGTGCCCATTCAATATTTCGATTTGGGAATGGAATATCGTGATGAAACTAACGACCAAGTTACTATAGATGCAGCCAATGCCATCAAAGCTTGTGGTGTAGGTATCAAATGTGCTACCATCACACCTGATGAAGCTCGTGTTAAAGAATTCAATCTAAAACAAATGTGGAAGAGTCCTAACGGAACGATTCGTAACATTTTGGATGGTACTGTTTTCAGAGAGCCAATCGTTATGCAAAATGTTCCTCGTTTGGTTACCAACTGGACTGCACCAATTATCGTAGGTCGTCATGCATTTGGTGATCAATATCGTGCAACGGATACCGTTATCAAAGGAAAAGGAAAGTTAACCATGACCTTTACTCCAGAAGGCGGTGGCGAACCTCAAGTATTTGAAGTTTACAATTATAAAGGTGATGGCGTTGCTATGGCAATGTACAATACCGATGAAAGTATTTTTGGATTTGCTCGTAGTTGCTTCAACATGGCATTGAGTAAAAAATGGCCTTTGTATTTATCTACAAAAAATACCATCTTAAAAAAATACGATGGCAGATTCAAAGACATCTTCGAAGAAGTATATCAAAATGAATTTAAAGCAGCATACGAAGCAGCAGGTATTACTTACGAACATCGTTTGATTGATGACATGGTTGCCAGTGCTTTAAAATGGAACGGCAATTTTGTATGGGCTTGTAAAAACTATGATGGCGACGTACAAAGTGACACCGTAGCGCAAGGATTTGGTTCTTTAGGTTTGATGACTTCAGTGTTGGTTACTCCTGATGGAAAAACCATGGAATCAGAAGCTGCTCATGGAACAGTAACTCGTCACTACCGCGATCATCAAGCAGGTAAAAGAACTAGTACAAATCCAATTGCGTCTATTTTTGCATGGACAAGAGGTTTAGCTTTCAGAGGTAAATTAGACGACAATCAACCTTTGATTGATTTCTGTAACGCATTGGAAGCGGTTTGTATCGAAACAGTTGAAAGCGGAAAAATGACCAAAGATTTAGCGGTTTGTATTCATGGCAATAAAGTTTCTCATGGAGAACATTATTTATATACCGAAGAATTTTTAGATGCCATAGACAGCAACTTACAAAAGAAGATAGGCGGGTAATTTGTTGCTCATGCCTCAATGTGTTGACGGTTAGCGATACAATCTTGAAACTTCATGAAAAGTGCCTACGCGAATTAATACCCATGCCGATTTAGAAGCATGTTTATTTCTTACTACTCACAAAATCATCGACGGTACTAAACAAAAAACGAGGATACAAAGCCGCAAACTTATTATGTAACAATCCACCCCGCAAAGGACGGTTGGCTGCCTGCTGTAATTCTGTGGTAAGCATCGGTATCAAATCGTATTCAGCATCAGGAAAGTAATGTAATACCCGTAAGGCTAACTCGACGCGGTTCATCCA
>CALCNY010000005.1 GCA_937897585.1 uncultured Chitinophagaceae bacterium
GAAGCCTGACCAAGTGTCTGTGGTTTAATTTTTTTAAACTTTTGTAATGCTTCATTAGAAATAGCGGTTACTTTATCATAATCAAAAGAACTAGGAATTATCATGTTTTCCAATTGGCTCATGCGTTGTACCAATTCCTCTTCTTTTTCTATATAACGCTCATACTTCATTTGAATTTCGGCTTGTTCTAAAATATCAAAAGGCACATCAGGGAGTGCATTTGCCAAACGTGGCACATATTGTAAAAGGGTAGATAGCGTAACATTAGGTCTCAATAATAATTTTGCCGCTTTTTGTTTTTCAGTAACTAAAGCCGATTCAATTTCTTGAAAATAAGGGTTGATTTCCTGTGGTTCAATATTGAAAGAAGCAAAAATTGCTTTTAGTTTTGAAACAGAATCGTTTTTTGTTTTTACCATTTCCATTCTTTCTTGTGAAGCCAATCCCAAACGATAACTTAACTCGGTTAATCTTAAATCAGCATTATCCTGTCTTAATAATGTTCTGAATTCGGCTCTGCTGGTGAACATACGATATGGCTCGTCAGTTCCTTTATTGATTAAGTCGTCTATTAAAACACCTATATAGGCTTCGCTTCTTTTTAAAACCAGCGGCTCTAGATTTTTAACTTTCTGGTGAGCGTTTATACCCGCCATTAATCCTTGGCAAGCAGCTTCCTCATATCCTGTAGTTCCATTAATTTGTCCTGCAAAAAATAAATTGCTTATTAATTTTGTTTCCAGACTAAATTTTAATTGAGTTGGTGGAAAATAATCATATTCTATAGCATAACCCGGTCTGAACATTTTACAATTTTCAAAACCAGGAACCTTTCTAAGTGCTTGAATCTGAACCTCTTCTGATAAAGAGGTTGAAAATCCGTTTACATATATCTCTACAGTGTTCCAGCCCTCTGGTTCTACAAAAAGCTGGTGTCTGTCCCTTTCGGCAAAACGGTTTATTTTATCTTCTATACTTGGACAATACCTTGGTCCCGTTCCCTGTATTCTACCTTGATACATTGGACTTGAGTCAAATCCTTTTTTGAGGATATCATGAACATCCTGACTTGTGTATGTAATCCAGCAGCTTCTTTGGTTTTCGGGTTTTAATGAAGGTTTTTCTAAATAACTAAAGCCTACTATTTCATCATCTCCCTTTTGCTCTTCCATTTTTGAATAATCTAAACTTCTTCCATCTATTCTAGGTGGTGTTCCTGTTTTTAATCGATCACTTTCAAATCCGAGAGATACCAATTGCTCTGTAATACCAGTTGCTGCGGTTTCAGAAACTCTTCCTCCACCAAAATTCTTTTCTCCAATATGAATTACGCCATTTAAAAAAGTGCCATTGGTTAATACTACAGCTTTTGAACTGATTTCGTGACCTAAACCGGTTACAACGCCCCCAACTCTTCCTTCTTTTATTATTAAAGCTTTTACCATATCCTGATAAAAGTCGACATTTTCAGTTTGTTCTAGCATCTCTCTCCAAGTTTGTGCAAATAACATTCTATCACTTTGTGCTCTAGGGCTCCACATTGCAGGACCCTTAGATCTATTCAACATCCTGAACTGAATCATACTTTTGTCGGTTACAATTCCGCTGTATCCACCAAGGGCATCTATTTCTTTTACAATTTGCCCCTTTGCGATACCGCCCATTGCCGGATTACAACTCATTTGGGCAATGGTTTGCATATTCATGGTAATCAACAACACCATACTGCCCATATTTGCTGCTGCTGCTGCTGCCTCACAACCAGCATGCCCAGCGCCAACTACTATAACATCGTATTCTTTAAACATCTTTTGTTTTTTATCTCTTGTTCCACGTGGAACAATTATTGGTGATTTTTTGGTTATAATTATGTTCCACGTGGAACAATAAATATTTATTTGAAATAAAGCCTTAGATATTTATCTTCATTTGCTCTCATTAAAATTATGTCTTTCTTTTTTTTGTCCTTGTAACCACACAAGTGAAGAACTCCATGGAATATTACACGGTGTAATTCATTTTTCATAGTAGTTTGATAATCAGCAGCATTTTTTTTTATAGAATCTACGCTAATGTATATTTCAGCTACTTTTCCGTTTTTATTGTTTTCTATTTCAAATGTGATTATATCAGTTAAATAATCATGATGTAGATACTCACGATTTATATTCAATAAATATTCATCTGAGCAAAAAATAATATTTAGTTCTTTTGTAATTGTGTTTTCTTTTTTTAAAATAGTTTTTATAAACAATTTTAGTTTGTTTCTATCGGGTAGAGTTGTTTTTTTTTGAAAGAAAAATCTTGTGTTCAAATCTATCAATTTATTATAATTATTTAAAGCAGATATTTTATTACGGAGATAAATTTACCGTTATCGAAATTAAGGCGAAATTATATTTTCTATCTTTACTTTAATAATAAATC
>CALCNY010000006.1 GCA_937897585.1 uncultured Chitinophagaceae bacterium
CCGATTTTTTATGATTACTATTTATTATGGAACTATAGGTTACAATCTAAATCTGATTTGGGTACCCGCTGCAGCATGGAGTTGTATTTTTTTGAAGTTCATTGTAACACCAGAAATACATTACGGCTATGATTTTTTAAATGAAAAAATAGAGATTGTTACAAATCAATTTGTATTGCCACAATTATGGAATACCGAACAAATTAATCAAGAGATGACATTATCCAGAGATATAAAATTGGCCGAAAAAATAAATGCCAATATTAAAGAATACATACACCAGATTGAAGAAGCCTCTTTTCATTCGCATATATTCAGAAATCCAGAATTGACAGTTGATGATATCGCTGCTCATATTAATGTCCCATCCAGCCATGTCAGCTTTATCTTTAAATACCATTGCCAAGAAACATTCTCCGATTTTAAGAAAATCATTCGTATTCAAGACGCCATTAAGCTTTTGGAAAATGGATATTTAAAAACCAGTACGATAGAGTCGTTATCAGCTGAAGTAGGTTTTGTAACTTATAATACTTTCAACGTCGCTTTTAAAAATATAACGGGAGTAACAACGCAGGAGTTTATGAATAGGTTGTAGGACGGTTAAAAGGTTTAAGTCGCTCGCAGTTTTAATGGTTTAATTCGCTTCGCTTGTTAGAGGCAATTTTTGTTTAAAAGATTGAATATGTTCAAAATGTTATATTATAAATAAAATCTAACATTTTGAACGTATTGAAACAATCATACCTTTTGAACAAATTTTATAACATATAACCGTGAATTGATGAATTAATTTTCACCTGCGAGATTTGCCATGAATTCATGAATTAATTATTTTAAAAAAACGCTGGCAAATTCATTTTATCAATTATAATAATTTCCGCATTTGTATTTATTTAAAAGGCAGTTTCAATTTTTATACCTCCTCAACACCTTACTTTTCTCCAAAATCTCCGATTGTTTATAATACACATTTCTGCCTATTCGGTGTTCGTTGATTAGCCCTTGTTTTGTCAAGGTAGATAATGTCGTCTTGGAAATTTTAGGTTCAAATAAAAGACAAGTTTGCGCAGGCGACAGCAGCTTCTCTTCTCTCTCGCCAACAACAGA
Organism: uncultured Chitinophagaceae bacterium; assembly: GCA_937897585.1. GTDB lineage: Bacteria > Bacteroidota > Bacteroidia > Chitinophagales > Chitinophagaceae > Ferruginibacter. The sequence goes on from CALCNY010000006.1 coordinate 1,111, forward strand.
TAGAATAATATCTTTTATCATTGGCCGAAAAAGGTCAACCAGCTCATCTGCAGTAAAACTTGTCAATATGAGTTTATCTCCTACCATTAAACTTTTCTTGCTCTTTTTGTTTTTTACGATTGAACTGATTTCTATGTGATAATCCATCTTAATTAATTTTACTTATGTTTCTATGATTTTAAGTTTTTTTAAGTGTCTATTTAGTTCCCTTTCCACTTGTTCAAAATCCGGCAGATTTTTAATCTGGTCTTGTAGAGAGCTTTTCCAGCGTGCTTTATATTGAGGGATTCTTTCGGTTATCTTTTTGAGAAAATCAACCGCATTTATATTTTTGCTACTGCACTTGGTTTTGAACTCCGCGTTGTAGAAATCAATATCCATACCGTGTTGTTCTAATAAATACCAAATATCATAATAATCTCGAGCCTGCATTCTTTGCATTACTGAACGAATTTTTTCAACCAATACTTCTTCAAGCGGGTAACACAATAATTGATGGTCTTCCATATCAGAATAACCAATAAACGCACTTTTCATTTTTGGCGCAAAAACCAATTGCTCACTTCTAGATATATCTACCTTTACACTTTTGTTGTTTCCTTGCCCGCCGAGTGGACCTACATAGCTGATGTAAAAATTGATACCGCCGTCTTCATGCTCATTATTATCAATAATATCCAAAGGAATGTTTGCTTCTTCTTTCACAAATGCAAATGTTTCTCTGAATAAAGAAAATATGAGTTCATTGGTTGTATCATTATCCAGCAATGTAAAATCTAGGTCTTCGGAAAAACGGTAGTCTTCGAAATATATTTTCTTCAAAACTGTTCCGCCTTTAAACACGATTAATTTTGATAACTCTTTGTGCTGGGCGATTCCATTCAAAATCCAGGAGAGCACATAGTCTTTTTCGATTTGCTGGTCGCGCACTTCAGCAATTCTTGCCTTTTGCTGTATTTCGGATGGCTTTATCATGTATTAATGGCGTTTAGTATGGTATCGGTATCTATATTTTTTTGTATGCTCCAGCGAGCGTTTCTTTTTCCTTCTTTAGGCAACTCTGTGTCGAGCACAACATAAGATGCTGTTTTTATTTTTTGTAGTTCTTCTATGATTGGGCTTTCAATTTTCAATAACTCCAATAAAAAACCCAGTCTTTTTATTACAGCCTGTGAATTAAACTTTATTGTGTATGCTAACAGTGTACCAAAGTTGATTTTTGTTTTGGATGCATAAATAGCTTTTGCCACCTCAACAATTCCTCCGGCATATTCGGGTTTAAATAAACAATCAATAATCGTTTTTTCTAAATCAGAACAAAGCACCTTGTTGAAGTTGTCTATCCAAATTTTCTTTGCTCCAAAAAAATGTTTTGTGTTGTGATACACAAATTGAAAAGAAACGTTTTTTATTTTTTGTTCCGCCGGTTTTATTTGCTTTGACACAACTATTTGTTCTTTGAGTGATGGTTGTGTTATCAGATTATGAATCTGTAAAGCAGAATAATATCCGATATAATATTTTGTATTACTTACTAAATGTTCCGCCAGTAAATGCCAGTCGGGCATAAACTTACTTGGCTCGGCTTCATAAGGAATGATATAAAAAACACCATCTTTTACACGCATCAACAATCCTCTTTTGGACATATCGCTCAACAACTCACGCACAGTATTCGTTTTTGAACTGGGAAGTGCCTGATATGCTTGATTATTGTCAAAACAAAGCTGATTCTTACCATTAAAGTAAGTGAGCAGTTCATTCGATTGTTTTGATATTAACTTATGTTTCATAGTTGTTTTGTCAGTTTTAAGCTGACAATAAAGATACAAATAATAATTTAATTTTAGAAATTCTGTGGTTTTTCAAATATCAACGAATAACAATAGGTTACTGTACTTCCCCTACAGCAGGTTTTTATTTTACAGAAGCCCTTGCAGCGTGAGTTGTGGGGGTTTTTTGTTTGGGTATAACCACGAATACACGAATTTTTTTCAGCGGTGCACTTTATTAAATTTATCATTTGTATCATTATTCTCAGTTTAAAGCTGACTATAATGATACAAATGATAGAATTTTGGGCTGAATGACTTGAAACTTGGTCGCATAAACACTCACTGGAGCCTAATTAAACAATCACATTGTTTGCGGTTTTTCTTATGCTAAATTTTATCCATACACCTCATTCATCGCAAAAAATAACGCCAACAAAAATCCTGCAACTGTTGGAAGCACCGCTTTTGATCCACCTTCATGAATCGCTTCCGGAATCATAGTATGAGAAACCAGCGCCAACACCGCACCTCCGGCAATAGCTTCAATAAATACAGCAACTAGCGAATTTGAATTGCCAATAAATTGTTTTCCAACAACAGCTGCCAACATACCTACAATTAAAACCAAGGACCAAACTCCGAAAATAAATTTCTTTTGATACCCTGCTTTAGTAAGCATAGAAGCACTTACCGCGGCTTCAGGTATTCCTCCTAAAAACATACCCAACATCAATGTAAAAGACATATTACCAAAGCCGTGAAAACCAGCGCCTATTACCAAACAACCCGGAATGGTATCCAAAATATTACCAAGAACAATAGCCATACCAGCACCTTTTGAGTTGGCTGCTTCTAGCAATATTTTATGACTCTCTGATTTGCTAATATGTTCAAGATTATGCATCGCAATTTTTGACCAAGCTTCAGGATTAATTCCTGATACACTCAAATTTTGAATAGAACGCTCATGACTTAAATGAAGCGCCGCTTTTTCAATATTATGATCTGATGCCATTAGCTTTTTAAAATCCTCGCTGTCTATTTCCAGCAACTGAGCTCCTTCTTCACTTATAATAGTTGCGGTACGAACACCACCACTTAATAATCCCATTTCACCAAATGCAGCTCCAGCTTCAAGACTGGCAATAACTTTTGCCGGTTCGATATTATCAAATGATAAATCGGCAATTACTTCGAGCTTGCCGCTTGCCACAATATATAAAGCCTCTGACGGATCTCCGGCTTTAAACAATATTTCACCGGGCTTCACCTCTCTCTCTTTAACCATTGGTAAAATATCTTCAATCGCTTCAACAGAAAGATGACGCAACAATTCACATTTTAAAAGCAAGCCAATTATCTCCATCGTTTTTTCTCGCTTCTGAGCCATTGCAAATTCTTTGAATTGAGTGGGGCGTCTGATAGCAGCACCTCTTTTTTCAAGATACAAGGAGGAGAATAAATAAATAATTGCACCTAAACCAAATCCGGATGCAATAAACAACCATGCTTCATTTAATTTAAATCCTTTATGGTGTAATTCAAGTGCGCCTTTATAAGCAAGGTCTATTACCAAAGACCCAATGAGTGAGCCTGCAGCAAATGCCAAAATTCCTGCTATCAGTTTTTTCGATAATGAAGTATATAATCCTATTGCGGCACCTAGCATAGATGATGAGGTTGTGAAAAGACCAACAAGCAATACACTAAAAAGCTCTATATAATTTGTCATAATTAGTAACTGTAGATTGTAAAAGTAATTCAATTGAAAACATGGAGCAAGTGGATGCCTCCTCAATCCCCCAAGGGGGAAGCTGATTGTGTTATGTTGGTCTATCCAGGATCTAGCATCCAGTATCCAGATTATCCAGATTATCCAGCTTATCCAGCTCCATCCAGCATATCTATCCCCTTTTCTTCTAACTTTGCCACCTTATGGGACAAAAAAAATTACTCCGTTTTTCTCAAATCAAGGAATTAGAAAACGTATTTGAATACCCGAAAGAAATTGCAGGTACATGGCATTCGGTTTTTTCTAACAACAATCCCATTGTTTTGGAATTGGCTTGTGGAAGAGGTGAATATGCTGTAGGGTTGGGGAAATTATTTCCAGAGCAAAACTTTATCGGTGTCGACATAAAAGGAAATCGCATGTATCTCGGAGCTAAAAAAGCCTTGGAGTTTCCTTTACCTAATGTCAAATTTCTACGTACACAAATCGAAATGCTGCCCGAATATTTCAATGCCGGTGAAGTAAATGAAATCTGGATCACATTTCCGGATCCTCAGTTGCGAACTTCACGCGCAAAAAAAAGATTGACTCATCCAAGATTCTTGCGCCTCTATCAAAAAGTACTTGCTAATAATGGAAACATTCATTTAAAAACAGATTCTCCTGATTTATACCAATTCACACTTAAAGTGGCGAGTATGTATGGACTAATCATTCACGAATCTTGTGATGATGTATATGCACAATCAGTAGTGGATGACAGACTAAAAATCAAAACCCATTATGAAAGTTTGGATATAGCCGGAAGTAACAAAATCTTTTATCTTCGTTTTTCATTGCCGGAAATTATTGTAGACAAAGATGATGAGTTGCAGATGTTGCTGAAAGAGACTGAACATTTATAAAACCAAGTTGTTTGGGATTAGGAATTTGTTCAAAAGGTTTAAAAAGTTCAATTAGTTCAAAAGGTTGGTTGGAAATCGAAACTAATTGAACCTCTTGAACCTTTTGAACCTTTGAAACGTTACAAATATCATGAACAATAAGCTTACAGAAGGTGTGGATTTTTATTATAATGAGGAGGGCTTCATTGTACTCACAGAAAAATATCATTTGGATAAAGGTTTCTGCTGCGGTAATGGTTGTAAGCATTGTCCGTATGATTATGAAGCGGTGCCTGAACCCAAAAGAAGTTTGCTAATAGATAATCAAACATGCAACCAAAAATAAAAACAACAGCCCCAAAAGAATATAGTTTTTTTGAAGATGTATTTGATGTCGTTCGTCAAATACCAAAAGGTCGTGTTACTTCTTATGGAGCGATTGCTAATTACCTCGGCACAAAACTTAGTGCACGAATGGTAGGTTGGGCGATGAATGCTTCACATAGCGCTGCAAAAAAAGTACCTGCTCAACGCGTTGTTAACAGAAATGGCATGCTCACAGGCAAAGCTCATTTTGCTACCCCAACATTAATGGAAGAGCTGTTGAAAAAAGATGGCGTTGAAGTAAAAAACGAAACTGTTGTAGATTTTAAAAAAAGATTTTGGGACCCGGCGGAGGAATTGGGTGCGGCCCCCTCAATCCCCCGAAGGGGGAAGTTGAAATGATCGAATGAATAAAATCATCTCTGCGCAAACTCAATAAACTCTATTCTCTGCGGTAAAACAAATTCGTGAATTCGTGGTTAAATTTACCTCACCCCCAACCCCTCTCCTGAATGAGAGGGGAGCTAACAGAATTTTCAAATAAAATATTAAAAACAAATTCGTGAATTCGTGGTTACAACTTAATACAATTACTTTGTGGTACTTTGTGCCTTAACGCCTTAGTGGCAAAAAATAATTCGTGGTTTAAAAAGCAAAACATAATCATCTTCCTCCTTTGGAGGAATTAAAGGAGGCGTAACATGTCAGAAAAATATTTCAGAGGAAAAATAACTCACATCAACAACGACAAGCAACGTGCTACTATCGAGTATGTAAATCAAAACAAAGTAAAAACAATACAAGCAGTTATTGATGATAAACAACAAGAGAAGTATGTACAACTCAAACTCATCAAAAAGCCACATCGTTTTCTGGTTGGTGATAATGTGAAGTTTGTGATTAAAAAATCAAGTGCCAACATTTTCTTTGCTGATCATGTATTATATGAATTCAATAATTCTTTACAAGTATTAATCGAAAAGGCGAGAGTTACTAATAAGTTTTTAGGCTACATTAAAATCGTTGATGATAAATATTTCATCAAAGAAATAGACAGCTATCTTTTCTTTCCATTACAGGTTACTAAGTTTGAAATCGCACCAACTGTGGAAGAAACAGAACGTACAGTTTCTTTCAAATTATTAAACATTGAAAAGCCTGATAAAATTGCTTCAGAGTTATACAATCACAATTACGTACCCGGATTTAAAATGGCTATAAAACAATTCAAAGCCGAAGAAACAATTGATGCAGTAGTAAATAAAATTACCCCTTTTGGTGTGTTTGTCATTTTAACAGAAAGCAAGCTGGAAGCCAAACTAGCGATTGATGATAATATCACAGCCAAAATAAATAATGGAGAAATTGCTTTAGAAAAATCAATTCAAGTAAAAATTAAACATTTAACAGGAGATAGAATTGTTATTGAGACAGCCCCCTAAATCCCCCAAAGGGGGACTTTGATTATGTTTTATTTATGATGTTTTATACAATTCCTCGGAGATAAGTATTTTGTTTTAAGCAATCGAAATTATTTTTTGTTGTGGTAGCCCAGCATAACACAATAAAAGTCCCCCTTCGGGGGATTTAGGGGGCCAGGCCTTACACGTAATACGGACTAATCATCCAATACACAATCACCCCTGTAACTGCTACATAAAACCAAATCGGCCAGGTAATTCGCGTTAATTTTTTATGCTGCTCATACTCTCCAATCAAAGCACGATAAGCAGTAAATAATATGAATGGAAGAATAATTCCTGCTAATGGAATATGTGTGAAAAGAATCAAATAATATATCGCTTTCATAGTGCCTTCACCACCAAATTTTGTTTCGCCTGCAAATAAATGATGAGCGATATAACTTACTAAAAACAACACCGACAACACAATGGCTGTCATCATTATTTTTTTATGGAGTTCGTATTTTTTTTGTTTTACTGTTATCAATCCCGCCAATAATAGAATAGCAACAATCGAATTTATCCCTGCGCTTATGCTTGCAAACAGATGTGGATTGAATGGGAAATCAACCTTCAATTGAATTCTACTCAAAATCACAACAGCAGCAAATACAATTATTGAAACTGCATAAATAAACAGTTTTGCTTTTTGATCATTCTTTTTAAATGTTGGTTGCAGCATTGTCTTTATTTTTTATTCTCTTTAATAATGTTACTACTAATATGGTTAAACCTATTCCTATAAATATCACTGGTAGATAAGGTATGAATTCTCTTAACAACGATGGACTTTTTCTGTCTCTCTCCAACATAATCGTCGGGATGTCCATTGCTAGTCTTGCCATTTTTACGGTATCGAAACCATTATACCATCCTCTAACTACTCTGTTGGTATCCAATAAGAAAAAGTTTTCTGTATGAATGAAAGCGGTATCAACATTGGTATCTGCTATACTTGCTTTGATTTCTTTTAGAGCGAAATCATAAACTTCTTTTTTATTTCCAGTAACCATCCACCACGTGTCATGGTTAATTTCAAATCGGTCGGCAAATTTTCTTAATTGAGTAACGCTATCGTGTTCGGGATCTACACTGATACTAAGAAACTGAACAATCTCAGGATTTTGTTTGAAGGACTCTTGCAATCTCTTCATTGATTTTGCAAGACCTGGACAAATTGAAGGACATCGTGTAAAGAAAAAATCAAGTACAATAATTTTTCCTTTCAAATCATCAAGAGAAACTTCCTTACCTAACTGATTGGTAAAATGAATATTTTTTACCTGATGCCAAATAGTGTCTGGAACTTTTTTTCCTCTAACTGATTTCTCACCTACACTATCATAAAAATAATGTGCAGGCATGTGAACCGCATCTTTGCTATAATACTTAACTATCCAATACCCGGTCAGTGGAAGTAGCATGGTCATCAGGATGGCAAGAAGTGCGTTTCTTTTCAATGATTTATTTTTAATAACAACAAGTTAATGTGAATATTGTTTCAATCGTTTTTGCATTATAAAAAAACCATCGTTCACTATGGCAAACGATGGTTCAATATTTTTCAATGAGTTGATATTAATGAGCTGAATGTTCTGCAGCCGCTTTTTCTACCTGCTCAGTTTCTGCTGGCCTACTTCCACCTCTGGTGTTGCGCAAGTTTTTCCAACTGGTACCATCTGAAAGAAATGCAATAATAAACCAAACAAACAATATCAAAGGAACGACAATTGTCATGATAAAATTTCTTACTTCATCACCAAGATGCATGAATACAGAAACAATATAATACGCTTTTGCAATTGTAAGAATTCCAATAACACATTTTGTTGATAATACTGTTGCATAACTCAATTCGCCATGTTTTGCATATAAGAAATAACCTAATGCCAATTCGATGATGGTTAGAACAGATAATACCCAAAATATTTTCCAAATCTTTCCGGTGCCGCCTGAATGATCAGGTTGAAATGTTATTTCCGGATTTTCGAAATGCTGTGCTGACATAATATTTTCTTTTTTTTATTCCCCAAGCTAATGCATTGGGTTAGATATTTTTTAGATTATACAAGATAAAAACATAAGAATACAAACACCCAAACCAAATCCACAAAGTGCCAGTATAAACCTGCTTTTTCAATCATTTCATAATGACCTCTTTGATCAAAATGACCCAATTTAGTTTTGATGTACATTACGATGTTGATGATAACACCACTAAATACGTGAAAACCATGGAAACCGGTGATACCGAAGAAATAACCTCCGAATGCAATTGGACCTGTATGTGTTGCGTGGAATTCTGTATTAGATGCAATCTGATTAATTAATTCCTGATTAGTCAAAGTTTCAACCGCATGATGTGCGCCTTCAGCACCATGATGCAAAGTATTGGCAATGGCAACTAATTGTTCGTGAGATGTTTTTTGTAAGGCAGTCATGATTTCACTTGAACTTAATGCCTCACCCCAAGGATTCATTTTCACTGTAGTAGGTAAAACGCTTAATGTACCATCATTCAACATAGCTACATGCTCTCCTGTTAATAAGTGTGTCCACTCCCAAGCCTGACAGCTTAAGAATCCCAATCCACCGATAATAGTAAGAATCATATATTTTTCAACACCTTTACGATTCATGTGATGGCCTTCGTGAACAGCCAATACCATGGTAACCGAACTGAAGATGAGGATGAATGTCATCAAGCTCACAAAAGCCAATGGTAAATTAGCATGACCTGCAAATGGGAATGAATTAAATACATGGTTTGGATCTGCCCAATGATTTACACTGAAACGAATAGTACCATAGCTAATTAGAAATGCTCCAAAAGTGAAAGCATCACTCATCAAAAAGTACCACATCATCACTTTGCCATAACTCACATTGAATGGACTTTTACCACCACTCCACCATTTTGTTCCTGCAGGAATTGTTGCTGACATAATTAATCTTTTGTTTTTTCAAACTGAAAATTCAAATACCAGAGTTGAAACTGATTTTCTCTTTTTCCTTTTTAATTTTTACTTTTTAATTTTTCTTACCTGATCATGATTAAAAAAATGAGCAGATAAATCCATAGTATATCTACAAAGTGCCAATAAGTACTAATCAATTCAACTGGCACCGAACTATAAATCCGAATTTTTGAACTGAATGCTTTCAGCGACATTACAATTAAAGCAATGATTCCGCCTATAACATGAAGTCCGTGTAATCCAACAATAATGTAAAGAAAGGAAAACGCAACATTAGCTTGTAACGTCATTCCTGCATTCCAGAATTGTTTGAATCCAAAATACTGTAATACTATAAAAAGAACTCCTAACACCAAAGTTGAAAACATCAACTTTCTATATTTCGCCATTGCTCTTTCTTTAAATGCTTTTACAGAAAGTTGCACTGTTAAACTGCTTAATAAAATAACAATGGTACTATACCAAAACGCTTTTGGCAAATCATAACTTACCCAACCTGCCTGATTACGTTTAACTATGTAAGCACTTGTTAAACCTGCAAACATCATCACAATACTGCCAATACCTACCCACAAAGTAAATTTGTGAGGATGTATTTTGTTTTTTGGTTTAATCTCTGCTGTTTCCATACCACTAAAGAACTTTTAATATTTCTATTTTTATATACTTACTTTATCTGCATATAAACTTAAGAACACAATCATCAGATAAAAATAAGAACCGAACATTACTTTTTTTGCCGAAGCCACATCCATTTTGATAAACAACATCACGCTTAGGTAAACCATAAATAGGTTACAAAACAGCAAAATCCACATACTAATTTCACCAGAAATGTGGTACATAAATGGTAACAATCCAACCGGAATCATCAATGCACTATACATAATGGTTTGAATCGCGGTGAATTTTGTTGGTCCTTTATCACTTGGCAGTAATTTAAAACCTGCTGCGCTGTAATCTTTATGAGCAACCCAGGCAATAGCCCAGAAATGAGGAAACTGCCATAAGAACTGAATCGCAAATAATATCCATCCGCCTGTCCAGTTATTTTGACTTCCTTCATTAAAACTTGCTACCCAGCCAATCAAACATGGTAATGCTCCTGGAATGGCACCGACAAGAACAGCAATTGAATTTATTTTCTTCAATGGTGTATAGACAAATCCATACAAAATCAAACTGGCTAAACTCAACCATGCTGCTTCTGCGCTAAAAGTGTACATGATAAACGTACCTAATGCACCAGTGATTCCTGCAAAGGCCCAAGCTTCTGAAGCACTCATTCTTCCGCTGGCAACCGGGCGTTTAGCTGTACGCTTCATCATCGCATCAGTATCTTTTTCAAGAATCTGATTGATGGTGTTTGCCGATCCTGTTACCAACATTCCACCTGCAAAAAGTAAAAGAACTTGTATCAGATTAAAACTGACATTTGGTGCAAGCAGGTAACTAAATACCGTACTGAACACAACCATAAAGCTTAGCGTGAATTTGATTAATAAAAAATAATCTTTCACTTTACTTGCCAAAACAAACGATGTTGAATTGGGAATGGTGTTGTTTTTTTCCTGCACTTTATTTATTAATGATCTTTGCTCTCATCAGCACCAACCGGTACATTCTGAGGAATAAAATCTTTTCCGTCTTTTGCATAATCATATGGCCAACGATGAACCTCTGGAATTTCTCCAGTCCAGTTTCCGTGTCCAGGTCTGATTGGTGTAGTCCACTCTAATGTATTTGCATCCCAAGGATTTTGCTTGGTTACTTTTCTACCTTTCCAAATGCTGTAGAAAAAGTTAATGATAAATAATAACTGAACTGCAAACACAACAAGTGCTACTATGCTGATAAATTGATTTAAGCCACTAAACATTTTGAATGATTCCCAGTTTGAGAAATCATAATAACGACGAGGCATACCCGCCAAACCTTCATAGTGCATTGGCCAGAAAATTAAATAAGCTCCAACAATTGTTACCCAAAAATGGATATACGCCAAAGTATTATTTAAATAACGACCAAACATTTTAGGATACCAATGATATACACCGGCAAACATTCCAAAGAATGAAGCCACACCCATTACTATATGGAAGTGAGCAATTACAAAGTAAGTATCATGAAGGTGAATATCCAACGCAGAATTTCCTAAGAAAATACCTGTTAAACCACCACTGATAAATAAACTAACAAATCCAATGGCAAACATCATAGCAGGAGTAAATCTGATGTTTCCTTTCCATAATGTAGTTAACCAGTTAAACACTTTTATCGCAGATGGAACCGCAATTAACAAGGTCAACAATACGAATACTGAACCTAGGAATGGATTCAATCCGGTTACAAACATATGGTGCGCCCAAACCAAGAACGCTAAAATGGTAATCGCAAATAAAGATCCCACCATCGCCATATAACCAAAGATTGGCTTACGACTGTTAACTGATAAAATCTCAGAAGACATACCCATGGCAGGTAACAAAATGATATAAACTTCAGGGTGACCTAAGAACCAGAATAAATGCTGGAATAAAATGGCAGACCCGCCTTCATTTGGCATAATCTTTCCAGCAACAACGATATCGCTTAAGTAGAAGCTTGTTCCTAAATTTCTATCGAACAACAATAATATAGCACCTGATAATAAAACAGGAAAAGACAATACACCTAACACTGCTGTAAAAAACAATGCCCAAATAGTAAGAGGCATACGAGTCATGCTCATTCCTTTTGTACGCATGTTAAGAATCGTAGTGATATAATTCAAACCTCCTAATAAAGAAGACACAATAAACATTGCCATACTCACCAACCACAAATCCATTCCTATTTTACTTCCTGAAGATGCTTCACCCAAGGCGCTTAGTGGTGGATAAATGGTCCAGCCACCACTTGCAGGTCCTGTCTGCACAAATAAAGAAGACATCATGATAACAGAAGCCAAGAAGAAGAACCAATAGCTCAACATGTTCAACATTGGAGAGGCCATATCTCTTGCTCCAATCTGAAGTGGAATTAAAAAGTTTGCAAATGTTCCACTCAAACCTGCAGTCAATACAAAGAACACCAAAATAGTACCGTGCATGGTTACCAACGCATAATAAAATTCAGGTTGAAGTTTACCGCCTTTTGCCCAATGACCCAAAAAGTCTTCAAGGAAAGGGTAGGTAGCATTAGGATCAGCTAACTGTAAACGAAAGATTACAGAAAACAAACCACCAATGAAAGCCCAGATAATACCTGTTACTAAAAATTGTTTAGCAATGGTTTTATGATCTTGGCTGAATACATATTTAGTAATAAACGTTTCATGATGGTGATGTTCTTGATGTGCATCGCCATGTGCCTCATGATGTGTTGCTTCGTGTGCTGTTACTGTACTCATAGTTTTATAAAAATATTATTAAAGTATATTGATATTATGGATTATTAGGCATTACCTGTGCCATTGGCTTTGAAGCTGCTGCTGTATCTACGGCTTGAGCTTGTTTGCTTGGGTCTTTATCAGGAAATAATGTAAAATATTCTGGTTTTTGTGACGCCAACCATTTGTTATATTCTTCTTCAGTTTCTACAACAATTACACCTCTCATAGAAAAGTGACCTTTTCCACACATTTGATCACAACTGATTTCATAAACAAAGTTTGGATTGCCTGTTCTCTTTTTCATTTCCGCTGTAGTGTAAATTGGCTTAAACCACATTGTAGTTGGTATACCTGGAACAGCATCCATTTTCATTCTGAAATGAGATAAACCTACATCATGAATAACGTCCATTGCATTAATAACCAACTTCACATTTCTGTTAACCGGTAAGTGCATTTCAGTTGTATGCAAATCATCCCAACTTTCTTCATCATTAAAATCAACCGCCAATGTGTTTCCTGAAGGTTGGTTGTATAATTTATAGTTTTTCTTACCTAGTTTTCCGTCTTTACCTGGATAACGCATATCCCATGCAAACTGGTGACCAGTGATTTCTACAACGATAGCATCTTTAGGCGCATCTCCAGTCATCTTGAACCAATACTTCAAACCAAACACTACCAATATTGTCAAGAAAATTGCTGGAACGGTTGTCCATAATAATTCTAACTTATTGTTGTGAGGAAAATAAAATGCTTTTTTTCCTTCTTTTTCCTGGTATTTAAATGCGAACCAAAAAAGTAAAACCTGAGTAATAAAGAATACCACACCTGTTACAGCAATCGTGATGTAAAGCATCAAATCAATTTTCTGTCCATGTTCAGATGCAGCACCTTGTGGAAACAACGTTCTTCCATAAAGAATATCGTTGCAATACCATACGCCTATCATACCCAACACTAAAAAAGAAATCAGCAGAAATCCATTGATCTTGTTGTTCTGTTTACGTGTTTTCTCTTCTCCTTTTAATACACTAACGTATTCACTTGCTTTAGCAATCTGAAAGATCACCACAAATACCATTGCTACTATCGCTATGAAATAAAACTCATTCATTGTTTTAGTTTTTTCTTTTTCTTAAAAGCAGTTTGAATTGCTTTGAATATTTTAAATTTTGAATTTCAAATTTTGAATTTCCTATGTATGGTGAATCATACTTTCTTTAAGGAATGGATGATTCTTAGCCACCAAAGGATTTCTGGTTAAATATCTTCCAACTCCCCACATGATCAATCCGATAAACAAAGCGGGTACACCCAATTCAAAAAGCCCCATGTGGAAATGCTCATGCATAGTGCCTGGCATTACCATTTGGAAAAGATCTATCCAGTGACCAAAAATGATAAGTACCGCCATCACAGTTACCATCGTCCAATTTCTTTTTACGCCTCTTTTCATCAAAATCAACAAAGGACACAAGAAGTTGATGAATAAGTTTAAGAAGAAAATAAAATGATAAGGACCAGATTTTCTTGCTGTACCAATTCTTTCAATAAAGTATTTTGTTTCTTCAGGTTGGTTACTATACCAAATCAACATGTATTGAGAGAACCATAAGTAAGTCCAGAATACAGAGAATGCAAACATAAATTTACCAACATCATGTAAATGCTCTTCTGTAACGTATTCCAATTGACCTTTGTTTTTAAGATAGATAACAAACAAAGCCACTAACGACATTCCTGATACGAAAGTACTTGCGAATGTGTACCAGCTATACATGGTGCTATACCAATGAGCATCGATACTCATCAACCACAACCAAGGAACTGTAGAAGCTACAGACAAACCAAAGAATACTGTATAAAGAGAAGCCCAAACTGTATTTTTCCAGATCCATTTTTTTCCTGTTTCGTAATCCATGGTACCTCCTTTATCGGATTCCAAACTCAAGGTTCTCATTTTACGACCCAAGAGCCACCACATTAGAATACAAATGGCAGACCAGATGGAATAAAATTTAGGATTTAAGAATCCACTTTTGCCATTTAAAATAGGATCTTTTGAAACTGCAGAAGCATCTAACCAATGGTAAATATCCGTTCTTCCTCCCCAAATAATCGCCATTAATACAAGGAAGGTAACGATACCTAAAATAGGAACCACACTTGAAATAGCTTCAGGTACTCTTCTCAAAGCAACTTGCCAGCCGCCCATTGCCATTGTGGTAACACAGATAAAAAACATAGATGCATTAACAACCAATAACCAGAATACACTGTTTTGTAATAATACTGCCCAAAAGCGAGTGGCTCCAGTTGGATCATGATGTTCTCCACCATGTGCTACAGGTGCAAAAGGGTGCAACATGATAAAACCATACAATAAGGCTATCACTCCCGCTACGATCAATCCCCATGTCCATTTTTTGTAGCTGGCTGTTAATTCAAATTGATTATTCATCTAAATAAACTTTACTTTTTTATAAACACCGACTTAATCGGCTATTTTATCTTAATTAATTTTCTTACTTATGATTTTTTAGTAGTATCAGCACCCGCAGCTACTGCTACAGTTGGTTTTGGCTGTAACGTACGAATGTATTTTATAATCATCCAGCGTTGTTGTCTGCTTAGCTGTGAAGCATAACTTCCCATGTTATTTTTTCCGTAGTTGATAGAATGAAACATAGTTCCATCAGCCATCTTCACGTATGAATCTAAAGTAAGATTTGCTATCCCACCAATTTTTCCAGAAGTTGAAATAGGTCCGTTGCCCTGTGCTTTTTCGCCATGACAAATAGCACAATTGATGTTAAACAATCTTCCTGCTTCTTTCATTTCAGCTTCTGTCATTTCGCCAATCGGATTAGGAACGGTAGCACTCATTTTATATCCATTACTATCATTTGGCAAAGTGTAAGGCATTAATTCTCCTCTCTTAATTGTACCCGCTGCAGGAACATTATTGTAGAATATTTTACTTCCTCCTCTTTCTTCTGCACTCATGGTGAACTTTGAAGAATCTCTTTGCGCATAAGTTTCGTAACCTCTGCTATAAGCCATATCAGGCATATATATTTTACCTGGCTCACGTTTGCTGTCGCAAGACACAAATGCAATTGCCGCCGTTACGATCACCACGAATAATGTTGCAATTTTTTTCATTATGATAAACACTTTACTGTTTTAAAATTTTCCTTTTTATGTCAAAGAAATCGTAATTCCTAATAACTAAATCCTAATCCCTAACTCCACTTAAAACCCTTTCTCCTCTCTATATAATACTTGTTCTCTATCGTATCTGCCAATCCACCAACCCGTTTCCGCAACTTGAACATTAATTTCTTGCGCACCTGATTTCTCTAAAAAACTCTGTAAATCTGCTTCATTTGTTTTTTCTGTACATTCAATTACCATAACAAACAAATCATCTGTAGCTCTTGCATGAAAATGATGCTTTTTCACGAATGGGGAAAGTTGACATAAATAACAAAATGTCAATACCATTCCCACAGCAGAAAACAATACTGTTAACTCGAAAGTAATAGGAATCCAAGCTGGTATCGCAAAATGTGGCTTACCACCGATATTCAAAGGCCAGTCTTTAGTAAACACCCAACTCATGAAACTTAATGCAGTTGTAGTTCCTGTGATGGCATAAATAAAACCGGCAGTATGCAAACTTGTTTCTCTTAAGCCCATAGCATGATCCAAACCATGAACAGGAAACGGCGTGTACACATCGTGGATTTTATATCCAGCTTTGCGAACATTTTTCACCGCCGGAAACAATACAGCTTCATCATCAAATGAGCCAACAACAAATTTTTTAACTCCTCCAGCCATAATTTTTGTTTTTTATAATTCAAAAGTCAAAATTGAAAATTGAAAACCTTGGTCTCTTTTTAAATTTTGAATTTTTATTTTTAATTTTTCTTAATGAGCATGCTCTACCTCTTCAACATAAAACTTCTCAGAATCCGCTTTTTCTATATCTGTCATTTTTGCTTTATAGTTTTCACCAGATGTTTTCAAAATTGACTTAATCTCTGCAAGTGCAATTACAGGGAAGTATTTTGCAAACAAGAAGAAGCAAGTAAAGAACAATCCGAACGTTCCAAGGTAGAAACCAATTTCCCAAATTGAAGGACTATAATAAGTACTCCAGCTTGATGGTAAGAAATCACGATAAATTGAAGTAACGATGATTACAAAACGCTCGTACCACATACCAATATTCACTACAATACTCATGAAGAAAGTAACGGTGATGTTTCTTCTTAATTTGCGGCTCCAGAACAACTGAGGAGAAACCACGTTACAGAACATCATCAACCAATAACTCCATCCGTATGGGCTAAATAGGTTTGCTCTGTTTTGAGAGAACGCATACCACTCATATGGATTTTGACCATACCAAGCGATGAATAACTCAGTTAAGTAAGCACAACCCACGATGCTACCTGTCAATACAATTACTTTGTTCATCGCTTCGATGTGACCCAAAGTAATATAATCTTGTAATCCCATTACTTTTCTTACCACAATCAAAAGCGTTTGCACCATGGCAAATCCACTAAAGATCGCACCGGCAACGAAATATGGAGGGAAGATAGTTGTATGCCAACCTGGAACTACTGATGTAGCGAAGTCAAAAGATACGATAGTGTGTACTGACAATACAAGTGGCGTACTCAAACCAGCCAATACCAAAGATAACGACTCATGACGTTGCCAGTGTTTGGTACTTCCTGTCCAACCAAATGAAGCCACACCATATAATAATTTACGCAATTTAGTTTTAGCTCTGTCTCTTACTGTAGCCAAATCAGGCAATAAACCTGAGTACCAGAATAATAATGAAACAGTGAAATAAGTAGAAATCGCAAATACGTCCCAAAGTAGAGGAGAGTTGAAATTAACCCATAATGGTCCACGTGAGTTAGGATAAGGCAATACGAAAAACGCCATCCATACACGACCCATGTGCCAAATTGGAAACTGACCAGCACACATTACCGCGAAAATTGTCATCGCTTCTGCAGCTCTGTTTACACCTGTTCTCCAACCCTGACGGAACAACAATAAGATAGCAGAAATCAAAGTACCCGCGTGACCAATACCTACCCACCATACGAAGTTGGTGATATCCCAACCCCAACCGATGGTTTTGTTTAGGTTCCACTGACCGATACCATAAGTAACCTCTCTGTAAACGCTAAATGCACCGAAAAGCAGCAATCCAACGCTGATATAAAATCCGATGTACCAAAGTTTGCTTGGTTTCATCTCAATAGGGCTGATGATATCTTCCGTTACCTGATGATACGTTTTATTACCATCTACCAGCGGTTCCCTTTGTTGTGATTCGTATTTGAGTAATGACATATTCTTTTTTCGCTTTTGGCTATTATAATTAGCTGTTAGTCTTTTTTGTTTTATTCAGATATTAGCTGTGTGCTTCTTCATGGCTTTCTTCAGCTATACCAACATGTCTGTCGGTATTTCTAACTTTAGCCAAGTAACTTACATTAGGTAATACGTGTAATTGTTCCAACACATAGAAATTACGATTCTTATCTGCTCTTGCTTTTGAAACCTCACTTTCTTTATCATTCACATTACCGAAGCTGATTGCATTTGTAGGACAAGCCTGCATACAAGCTGTCTTAACATTACGAACCAAAGCAGGATCTTGTTGTTTTTTTGCTTCCAATTTACTGTCTTGTAAACGTTGAACGCAGAAAGAACATTTTTCAATCACACCTCTTGAACGAACGGTAACATCTGGATTCAACACCATTCTTGTTAAGTCATCATTCATTTGGAATACCACTTCGTTCAATTCTGAACCTCTCAATGGTTGTTGATTGTCTTTGAAGCTATCTGCTCCTGTGAAATCCAACCAGTTGAAACGACGAACTTTGAAAGGACAGTTATTAGCGCAATATCTTGTACCGATACAACGGTTATAGGTCATTTGATTTAATCCTTCACTGCTATGGTTAGTCGCAGCAACCGGACAAACGTTTTCGCAAGGTGCGTTATCACAATGTTGGCACATCATCGGCTGGAATACCACATCAGGATTTTTTACATCTCCTGTGAAATAGCGATCGATTCTCAACCAATGCATTTCGTGAGCTTTCTGAACCTGGATTTTACCAACAACACTAACATTGTTTTCAGCTGTACAAGCCACAACGCAGGCGCTACAACCGGTACAAGTATTCAAGTCGATGCTCATACCCCATTTGATGCCTGGTTTTTCGTAATCAGGATAAATGGTTCCGTCTTTTACGAAATCTGTTTTTCCTTCAACAAGCAATCCCATTCTTTCGTTTCTTGGTTCTTCCAATAAAGCTTCAGGATTCTTCGTGTATGATGCTAAGTTAGTTTCGAAAATTACAGGTCTGCTTTCTGATGAACCGTGAACCTGAGTTTGTGCCAACGGATAAGTAGTGCTTGTTTTTTCAGCAGTTGCTACTCCGTTGTAAGAATATGTAGTACCATCAAATCCTACTAATGTATAAGCATTCTTACCTGCACCGGTAGCCGAACGACCAATTCTTTCTAATGAATTTTTTTCATCAGCGCTTGCTCTTCCATAACCTAACGCTACGGCAATGGTGTTGTCATTTAAACCCGGTAAAATCAACACAGGTAATTCCAAAGACTTGCCACCTAAAGTTACTTTTATTACTGGTTTTTCGGGAGTTACTTCATAAGCATCCGCTTGGCGCTGGTTGTTCATGATATCCAAACCCACCAAAGATTTAGCCAACTCAGGACTAACCATTGCGTAGTTGTCCCAGGTTACTTTTGAGATTGGATCCGGTAATTCCTGTAACCATGGGTTGTTTGCCTGGCTACCGGTTCCCATTGAAACCTTTTGATATAATACAACTTCTGTTGCTCCTGATTTTGCAGCAGCGGCTTTACCGGAAGCAGCAGCCAATGCAGCAGCATTGAAAGTAGCGGCAGCGGGTGCTATTTCTAATTCAATAACACCATCCTGTAACGCTTTTTGGAAATCTGCCTTAGCGGACCAGAAATCTTTGATATAATTTTCGTAATCAGCCGAAGAAACTTTAGAAGGTGTAACACCCAATAGATTTCCAGCTGAATCAAATGATGGAATATTGACTGTTTGAGATCCCGTCCACTTCATCAATGAAGTTTGGAAAGCTCTTGTTTTAAACAATGGATTGATCAAAGGCTGCATGAAACTGAAATGACCTGTCTTTGGTTCTGCATCTCCCCAACTTTCTAACCAATGGTGAGAAGGAATTACATATTTACAGTTTTCAGTTGTTTCATCTAGTGTACCGTTGAAAGAAATACTTACTGGTAATTTAGCAATAGCTTCTCCCAATTTCTTTCCATCGGCATGAGAATAAACAGGATTGCAACCATACACTAACAAAGCGCCAACAGCACCAGAATTAATATCTGTAGCCAATGTATTCATGTCTGCGTCTATGCCTTTACGTGTGTTGTTGGTTGAAGCCCAATTTACAGTAGTTCCGTTGGCTCCGATTATTTCGTTGATAGCATTTACTACTACCTGAATGTTCATATCGTTACTTCCACATACTACCAACGAAGCACCTTTTGTCTTCATTAATTCAGTGGCCGCTTTATCAATACCTGCTTTTACTTTTGCATCAGCAATTGATGGAGCAGAAACCGCACCACCTAATTTAGCTAATAATGCTAGAGCAACAGCTCCGGTCTCAGAAGGTTTGTGAGTATATCTGTCATCAGCATTACTTCCTGTCAAGCTCAACATACTTTCGAATTGAAAGTGACGGCTAAGCTTAGGTGCTTCTCCAGTTACTTTTCTGTTAGAAGCATATTGTTTGCTGAATTCAACAGGACTTAACCAAGTACCTAAGAAATCAGCGCTAAGACTAACTATAGTTTGTGCTTTATCAAATTGATAAGAAGGAATAGCACGTTTTCCGTAGCAAGCCTCGTTAGCCAATAACATTCCGCTATAGCTCACTTCGTCGTACTGTACATGACGGCTGCCTGGATATTTAGCTAAGAAATTGTTGATGATTTGTAATGTAGAAGGAGAGGAGATAGTTGAAGTTAACAACACAACAGGCTTTGTTCCTATTGAACCCATTGCCGAAGCAATCATGGCATCAAACGCATCAAACGTAGTTACTTCTTTAAAATCTTTTCCATCTCTTTGTAATGGATGACGTAAACGGGTAGTATCATATAAATCCAAAACAGAAGCCTGTGCCTGTGCACTTGTTCCGCCTTTTGTTATTGATGACAATTCGTTTCCTTCTATTTTAATTGGACGACCATCTCTTTGTTTAACAACAACGCTAATAGCATCTCCACCATTTACATAAGTTGATGCGTAATAATTAGGAACACCCGGAATTACATTATCAGGTTTTTGTAAATAAGGAACGGCCTTTCTTACGGGCATTTCACAACTAGCAGCAATTGCCGCTGCAGCAGTACTGAATCCCAGGTATTTCAAGAAATCTCTGCGTGGCGTTTTACCGTCTAAAAGACCTTCGTTTGAAATCTCTTCAAAAGGTAATAGTTGTTCGTTGAATTCATTTTCAGAAGATTTGTTGAAAGCCTCTGATTGATTCATTTCTCCGAAATTCTGCCAATACTTCTTATTACTCATAGTTTGTTAATTCGATATTTCGCAAATATGCTCTTATATATTAATAGTGACATTTCTGACATTCAGTACCGCCGATTTTTTCAACAGTAACGCTGTCTAATTTATGTTCTTTAATGTCTTTATGGAATTTCTCGTAAATACTGTAAAACTTGTTGCCTTCTTTAGTTTCTTTATTGTAGAAATCTACTTTTGATTCGCGGTGGCAATTTACACACCATCCCATGCTCAATTCAGCAAACTGATATACTTCTGGCATTTCCTGAATATTACCATGACAGGTTTGACATTGTTGTTTGCCTACTTTCACGTGTTGGCTATGGTTAAAATAAACGTGATCAGGAAGATTGTGAATTTTCACCCATTCAATTGGTTTTGCACCATCAGGAATTCCATCAGCGTTTTTATCTGCGTTGTATTGTTTGGTGTCAGGATTCCATCCTGCATATTGATAAAGCTTTTGAATTTCTTCCGTACCATTTACTGATTTGCCATCTTCTCTTACGATTGGATCTCCTTTGTATTCTTTAATGGCCATATGACAATTCATACAAACGTTAACCGAAGGAATTCCAGCGTGTTTGCTGTCTTGTGCACTTCCATGGCAATACAAACAACTGATTTGATTTACGCCAGCGTGAACTTTGTGAGAATAATAAATTGGTTGTACGGGTTGATAATTTTTCATTCTACCCAATCCGATAGCACCACTAATTACAAAATATCCTCCAACGGCAAATAAAACCAATACGCCTGCCATTAAATACGTTTTATTACGGTAGAAAGGAACCGGCTCACCACGATGAACGCCTTCTTTCTCGTCAGATAGTTTTCTAAGATTGCTGTTAACCTGTAATAAAATTAATGCTACAAGCGCTAACACTAAAGTTAGAATGCCATATAGTAATGTATTATCAGAACCTGTTTCTCCCCCTGCACCTGTTCCAGATGTTCCAGCCATTGTTGCAGGTGGTGCGTAGTCATCAACATATTTTAAAATAGCGTCAATCTCATCTTTTTTCAAATTTGAGAATGCGGTCATTACTGTTGGCTTCCATTTGTCAAATAAAGATTTCGCATAAGGGTCAGTAGCGATCATTTGTGCCGGATTGGCAACCCACTTATAAACCCAATTTTTATCGGGCTCTCTAGTGCTCCAACCTTTTAATGCCGGACCTGTGTAGTCGGCATCTGGCTTATGACAGTTCGAACAGTTCGCCTTAAACAAGGCTTCGCCGTCGGCTGCAAAAACAGAATTATTAAAAGAGAAAATGATTACTAAAAGAAGACTAGCAAGTGCTTTGTTGATTGTTATTCGATAGCGACTCATACAGTTATCGGGTCTAATGTGGAAAAAATCCTTTTTCGGGCACAAAAGTAAGGTACGTTGTTGACATTATTTCAACATTTTAAAAAAATTTTTTTACTTATTTATAATGGATTTCAACGTTTTGCATAATGAAGGATTAGCTTTTGTCATAAAAATGTAAACAAAATGATGTTTTGCTTTATTCTTCAGATAATCATTTTTAATAGAATAGTTTTCTGCATTTTTGCAACATGTTTAAAAAATTACAAAAAAAGTGGGGGGTTAATGGTCTAAACATGGCATTAATCATAACCACTTTTGCCTTAGGTGGTTCTGCTTGCGCAAGAATTGCTGGACAATTGTTGAAACTAACTTCCCTGGAAAAAAATTCTATTTGGTGGATTATCTACATATTACTTGTTACTATTTTATGGCCAATATGTGTAATTATCATTAGCTTTCCGTTGGGACAGTTCAAGTTTTTTAAAAATTACCTTTTTAGAATTTGGTCAAAAATGAGTGGAAAAAAAGTAGAAAACGACCAAAAAAAGCCTAAAATAGCCATATTCGCAAGTGGAAATGGTTCAAATTCAGAGAATATCATATCTTATTTTAAATTAAATCAAATAGGCAATGTGACTCTTATTGTTTCTGACAATGCTTCAGCAGGAGTTTTAAACATTGCTAGAAAAAACCACATTCCTGTTATGGTATTATCCAAAGAAGACAGATTGAATTATACTTCTTGTATCGAAAATTTACTTAAGAATGATATTGATTTTATTGTTTTGGCAGGATATCTTAAAAAAATCCCGGCTTCATTGATAAGTCAATTCCCAAATAAAATCATCAATATCCATCCCTCTTTATTGCCAAAATATGGAGGC
>CALCNY010000007.1 GCA_937897585.1 uncultured Chitinophagaceae bacterium
GCTCTTCCGATCTTTAAATATAGAACTAAAAAATCCTTCTGAAAGAAGGATTTTAAAACTATTTGTGAATATTATCTTAAAAACAATAACTCTCGATACTTAGGCAAAGGCCAGAGATTATCATCAATCATCAATTCCAGCTTATCGGCATGGTATCTGATAACATCAAAATAATTGCCTTTTACATCATCACAATAAGCAATCGCTTTACTTCTTGTGTCTTTTAATTCGTTTGCTTTCTTTCTAGCCTCAACCATTGCATCCACATTTTTGCTGATCGCATTAACATGTTCGCTGATTTTCTCTAAGGTATCTTTTTGACTTTCATATGCAGTCGCATTTAGTCCTGCATCTTTCAATCCTCTGATGTTTTCAATCAAACTATTTTGATATTTCAAAGCAGCAGGTATAATAGAAGTACTTGCCAATTCACCCATAACTCTAGCTTCGATTTGTACCTTCTTGATATATTCTTCCAACATGATTTCATGTCTGGCTTCTAATTCAAGATGATTGTAAATGTCGTTGTCTTCAAATAATTTTTTCGCTTTATCAGCAGCATAAGCATCCAAAGAAACTGGTGTTGTTTTTATATTTGGTAATCCTCTTTTTTCTGCTTCTTTTTCCCACTCATGGCTGTATCCATCTCCTTCAAACAACACTTTTTTGCTTTCTACAATGTATTTCTGAATCACTTGTAAAATTGCCACTTCTTTTTTCTCGCCTTTTTCAATCAAACCATCAACTTCAGCTTTGAATTTTTTCAGCGTTTCAGCCATAACTGTATTTAACACTGTCATTGGTCCGGCGCAATTAGCAGAAGAACCTACTGCACGAAATTCAAATTTGTTTCCGGTGAATGCAAATGGAGAAGTACGATTACGATCTGTATTATCCAACATCAATTCCGGAATGCTCTTGTGAATATCCAATTTCAACATTGCTTCGTCTGTTTCGTCGAAATTACCACCAACTCTAGATTCAATTTGATTCAAAACATCAGTTAAGTATTTGCCGATGAAAATTGAAATGATAGCAGGAGGCGCTTCATTCGCACCTAATCTATGGTCATTGCTGGCGCTTGCGATAGAAGCTCTGATTAACTCTGCATAATCATGTACTGCTTTAATCGTATTAACGAAGAAAGTCAGGAACATCAAGTTTGTTTTTGGCGTTTTGCCAGGAGCTAAAAGATTTACACCTGTATCTGTTGCCATACTCCAGTTGTTGTGCTTTCCGCTTCCGTTAATTCCGGCAAATGGTTTTTCATGCAACAATACAATTAGATTATGACGCTTAGCTACTCTGGTCATCACATCCATCAACAATGTATTGTGATCAACAGCCAAATTAAGCTCTTCAAAAATTGGCGCACACTCAAATTGAGCAGGAGCCACTTCATTATGTCTTGTTCTTAATGGAATTCCTAATTTATAAGATTCTTTTTCGAAGTCTTTCATGAATGCATACACGCGCTCAGGAATCGCACCGAAATAATGGTCTTCAAGCTGCTGACCTTTCGCTGGTGCATGACCGAAAACAGTTCTGCCTGTTAATACTAAATCTGGTCTAGCTGTTGCCAATCCCTCATCGATAACGAAATATTCTTGCTCCCAACCTAATGTCGCATTTACTTTAGAAACATTTTTATCAAAAAACTGACATACATCTACAGCAGCTTTATCTAAAGCAACAATCGCTTTTAATAATGGGGTTTTTGTATCTAAAGATTCTCCAGTGTAAGAAACGAAAATAGTAGGAATGCAAAGTGTTTTACCATGACCAGTTTCCATGATGAATGCTGGAGAAGATGGATCCCATGCAGTATAGCCTCTCGCTTCAAAAGTGGCTCTCAATCCACCACTTGGAAATGAAGATGCGTCAGGTTCTTGTTGAATTAAAGCAGCACCATCAAATTCTTGAATAGGAGTGCCGTCGCCTTTTAAAGTAAAAAATGAATCATGCTTTTCAGCAGACAATCCTGTTAATGGCTGAAACCAGTGCGTAAAGTGGGTAACACCTTTTTCTTCAGCCCATGCTTTTAATCCATTGGCAATATTGCTTCCCATGGTGCGGTCGATTTTCTTGCCGCCGCGTGTAGAAGCGATTAAGCTTTTATACGCATCATCACTTAAATAATGACGCGCAACTTTTATTGTAAATACATTTTCATTGAAAATTGAAGTTACTTTCTCGTTGGATTTTACTTCATAATTAATCGCATTTTTTGCGACGTTCTTGATGGCGGTAAATCTTAATGATTCCATTTTGTTTTTATTTTAAGCCACAAAATAAACTCATTAAGATGTAAAAGTCAACTTATTTAGAATAAATGTTTAAAAAAATAGGTTGTTGTGAATAAAAACAAAACATATTTATAGAGTTAATATGTTTTGTTGAGGCTTGTTTAATCTTACAAGGCAAATTATTGGCGTGATGATAAACGGAAGGTAAATGCTTTTATACCTCACAATGGAATTGAGATTGGGAATAATATATCCAATCATTATAAACATAGTAAAGGCAACCGCAAAGCCAAACCAAATAAAATGAGAATGAGTATCGGCTTTTTTTCTAGACAATAGAACCCAAATTAATGGCAACAAGAATAAAATAATCCATTCCATAGAAGCCACAATTCCTGTCCAATGATGTACTTCCCAAAAATGGGGTTGCAGAAATCCATGGTCTATTGCCTCTGGGAAATTTTTTGAAAAACTTTTTAAATCTGTGGTCAAATTAGTCAACTCAATTTGAGAATGTGCTTTCGGAAGTTTTAAAAATTCAGCTTGGCGGTCTGAAATAATTCGTAATGGTTGAAATGGCAATGAAAATAAATCACTGATAATGATAAAAGCCAATGCTAATATATATATAGTTCCATAAACAATTACTGGTTTCATTTTAAATTTATTAGACAGCACAAAACCTAATGTTGCGGGTATTAGTGCCATGGCCAAGAAATTTCGCATTAGCAAAATCATTAAAAAAGACACCAGTATAATTGTCCATCTTTTCCATGAGAGCTTTTCAGTTATTGAAAAGAAAATACCATAACTGTAAAAGCAAAGAGCTGAAAAAACAAAAAGGTCTTTGTGAATGCCTGAACTAAATAGTAAAGTTGTGGGTATTAAAAAAGAACCAAAAATGACAATCCATTTTCTACTTGGAAAAATAGAAATGAAAATTCGGTAGATGGCAATGCTGCCTAAAAATGGAATGACATTTAATAACAACACATTCGTATTAAAATTACCTCTGCTGATGAGGTTCAAAAAAGCCAGGAATTTAGTTATGATATTATTCCTAAGATCATTCCAATAGGAGCCAACAGCATCGAAATAACCACCATAAGCATTATGATAGGGGGAATAAAAAATATCTGAGAAAAACAGCCTTGGTTCGTGAATGAGGTGATTGTATTCAAAAATGCCCTCATTATTTAATGTGGTATAATCGTTTAAAGGTGAAAAATAATGAGCCAACCATCCCAGTGTTAAACCTGCCGCAATTCTTGTAATAAATAATGACACTATGATTTTTGAACTCAATCCCGATTTTTTTACAAAAGGAATATTAATAACAGCCCAACTCAATACAACTAAAACAATAATAAAAACGAAATACTGCAATGGAATTTTTTTATGTGGGAAGTTAGTTAAAATAATTTCATTAATTAAGATTGAAGCTCAACCATAGTAATTAATTTTGCGCTGAATTTTTCACCTCATCATCATCAACATGGAAATAACTGCTCAAACCGCCGCACAATTAAGAATCACTGCCGAAGAATTTGAATTGATAAAAACCAAGTTGGGTAGAACGCCCAATTTTACAGAACTATGTGCTTTCAGTGGCATGTGGAGCGAGCATTGCAGTTACAAAAACTCCATCAAGTGGTTGAAAACCTTACCTCGTGAAGGAAAGAAAATGCTGGTTAAAGCTGGCGAAGAAAATGCAGGCTTGATGGATATCGGTGGTGATTATGGTGTGGTTTTTAAAATCGAATCTCATAACCATCCTTCTGCGATAGAACCATTTCAGGGCGCAGCAACTGGAGTAGGAGGTATTAATCGAGACATTTTTACTATGGGAGCAAGGCCAATTGCTTCATTAAATTCTTTACGTTTTGGAAAATTGACGGAAGCTAAAACACAGCATTTATTAGCTGGTGTGGTTCATGGTATTGGACATTACGGTAATTGCTTCGGTGTTCCAACTGTTGGTGGTGAAATCTATTTCGAAGAATGCTATCACACGAACCCGTTAGTGAACGCCATGAGTGTGGGTATTGTGAAAAAGGGAGAGACAGTCTCTGCTACTTCTGAAGGTATTGGTAACCCTGTATTTTTTGTAGGAAGTGCTACAGGCAAAGACGGTATTGGTGGTGCTTCTTTCGCCAGTGCTGAAATAACTGAAGACAGTGCCGAAGATTTACCAGCCGTTCAGGTGGGCGATCCGTTTCAAGAAAAGAAATTATTGGAAGCTTGTCTCGAAGTAATTCAAACGGGAGCTGTTGTGGGTATGCAAGATATGGGCGCTGCTGGAATTATTTGTTCTACTGCAGAAATGAGTGCTAAAGGAAAATCAGGAATGATCATTCATTTGGATAAAGTGCCAACACGCCAAAAAGGAATGAAAGCATGGGAATTGTTATTGAGCGAAAGCCAGGAGCGTATGTTGCTGGTGGTTGAAAAAGGTAAAGAACAAGCCGTAATTGATGTATTTGAAAAATGGGATTTGCCTTGCAGTCATATCGGTGATGTTACAGGCGACGGCATGTTGCGTTTTTACATGAATGAAGTTGAAGAAGCTGTTATTCCTGCTGATGAACTGGTATTAGGTGGCGGTGCTCCTCAATATGAAAGAAGCTTTACCAAGCCTCAATATTTATCTAAAATAGAATCTTTTAATCTGGATGCAATTGCGGTTCCTGAAGATATTATGACTGTTGCCAAACAATTAGTAACGATTCCGAACATCGCCAGTAAAAAATGGATTTTTGATCAATATGATAGCATGGTGGGAACTGGGACAACCAACACGAACGAGCCAAGCGATGCTGCGGTTGTAATTGCAAAACCTACTAATAAAGCGCTAGCATTGACAACAGATTGTAACAGTCGTTATGTTTTTGCTGATCCATATAAAGGAGCTATGATTGCTGTTGCTGAGGCTGCGAGAAATATTGTGTGTAGTGGAGGTCAGCCTTTAGGCGTTACAAACTGCCTGAATTTTGGTAATCCTTACGACCCAGAAGTGTATTATCAGTTCACAGAAGCAATTAAAGGAATGGGTGCAGCTTGTGTGAAATTTGATACACCAGTTACGGGTGGAAATGTGAGCTTCTATAATCAATCGCCTGATGGTCCAGTGTATCCAACACCTACAATTGGAATGGTTGGTTTATTGGATAGTGTTGATGATAAAATGACCATGTATTTTAAAAACTCAGGTGATGAAATTTATATTGTAGGTCATGTAAAGAATGATATCGGTTCATCAGAATATCTACATAAAATAGTCGGCGAAGAATTTTCTTCAGCTCCTTATTTCAATTTGGATGAAGAGTTTGATATGCAACAATTGGTATTGAAATTGATTCAGAAAAAAGTAATTGTTTCTGCTCACGACATTAGTGAAGGTGGACTTATCGTTACCTTATTAGAATCTTCATTCAATAAAAATATGGGTTTCAGCGTATCACAAGAAAATAAAGAAATCCGCAAAGATGCATTCTGGTTTGGTGAAGCGCAGGGTAGGGTTGTTGTTTCTGTTAACGAAAAAATGAAAGCTGATTTTGAAAAATTAGTAAGTCAATCTTCTGTGCCTGTTACAAAAATTGGTAATGTAAATGAAAGTGGCGTGAATGTGGATGGTCAAGCATGGGGAAGTGTGGCAGAATGGAAGGCTGAATATGATAATGCGATTGCGGCTTTATTGAAAGGAGAAGTGAATTAAAAGATGAGTGAAAAGGAATTAGGCAATAGGGGGATTAGGAAGAAGGAATTGGTTATAAGGAGTTAGATTTTATAATAATAATAAACCTTTGTGAACTTCGTGTCTTAGCGTCTTTGTGGCAAAATAAATGTAAAATATTGAATGTAAAATATCCAATGTAGAAGTAGTTTTTTGGATATGAAATAATCATTCTCTCATGAAAAGCCTCACCCCCAACCCCAAGCCCCCTAAATCCCCCAAAGGGGGAAATCAGTAGAGAGGGGAGCAAGCAGGATTTACAATAAAAACAATTCGTGAATTCGTGGCTTACCAACAAAACATAATCAAAGTCCCCCTTGGGGGATTGAGGGGGCTTCAAATATTTTTCAAATAATTCCTACATTTTTTTCCTACCCAAAAAAATCATCCTATCTTTACATGACCTCTAGGATATTCCTTTCATTCTTCGGTCAGAAAATCAACAAAATTATTAAAGTGTTATACAAGGTCTGCAAAGGCTTTGGTATTATATTTTTTTAATTTTTACTTATTAATTTTTAATTTTTATGGCCAAATACATTTTCGTTACCGGTGGTGTAACATCTTCTTTAGGTAAAGGTATTATCGCGGCTTCTCTTGCAAAGCTATTGCAGGCAAGGGGTTTGAAGTGTACCATTCAAAAATTTGATCCTTATATCAATGTCGATCCTGGAACTTTAAATCCTTACGAACATGGAGAATGTTACGTTACAGACGATGGCGCTGAAACGGATTTGGACTTAGGCCACTACGAACGCTTTTTAAATATTCCAACCTCACAGGCAAATAATGTTACCACAGGTCGAATTTATCAGACCGTTATTAATAAAGAAAGAGAAGGTGATTATTTGGGCAAAACTGTTCAAGTTGTTCCTCACATAACGGATGAGATTAAACGCAGAATGATGTTGCTCGGTACTACCGGAGAATTTGACATTGTAATTACTGAATTGGGTGGAACTGTTGGTGATATTGAAAGTTTACCTTTCGTTGAAGCCGTTCGTCAAATTCAATGGGAATTGCCTGAAGAAGATTGTGTTGTCGTTCATCTTACTTTAATACCTTATTTAAAAGCAGCGAAAGAATTAAAAACAAAGCCCACTCAACATAGCGTTCGCATGTTAAGTCAGGAAGGCGTACATCCCAATGTAATTGTATGCAGAACCGAACATCCTTTGAATAGTGATATCAAAAGAAAGATTGCGTTGTTCTGTAACGTAAAGCCAGGAGCGGTAATTGAGGCGATGGATGCAAGTACCATTTATGAAGTGCCTTTGAAAATGCTGGAAGAAGGATTGGATGTTATCGTCATGAAAAAATTACATATCGAAAAGTTCAACGCACCTGAATTAGGTAAATGGAATGATTTTCTTAATAAATACAAAAATCCAACCAGCAAAGTAACTATCGGTTTGATTGGAAAATATGTCGAATTACAAGATGCTTATAAATCAATTTTAGAAGCATTTGTTCATGCAGGCGCCATCAATCAATGTAAAGTACAAATTGTAAATGTTCATAGCGAACATATTACTGCTGATAATGTTGATTCGCAATTAAAAGGTTTGGACGGACTATTAGTTGCACCAGGATTTGGTTCAAGAGGTGTGGAAGGTAAAATTGAAGCGGTGAAATATGCGAGAGAAAATAAGCTTCCTTTCTTTGGAATTTGTTTAGGCATGCAAATGGCAGTTATTGAATTTGCGAGAAATGTATTGGGTTATAAAGATGCACACTCAACCGAAATGGATATTAATACTACTCATCCGGTAATTGATTTAATGGAAGAACAAAAATCAATAACGAGTAAAGGAGGTACGATGAGATTGGGAGCTTATCCTTGTGAGATTGCTGAAGGCAGTTTGGCTCATTGTATTTATCAAAGTGATACAATAAGCGAACGTCATCGTCATCGCTGGGAATTTAATAACAAATACATAGATGATTATATCAATGCCGGTATGCAAACCAGTGGAAAGAATCCTCAAAATGGTTTGGTTGAAATCATTGAATTGAAAAATCATCCTTTCTTTATTGGCGTGCAATATCACCCCGAATTGAAAAGTACAGTTGAAAATCCGCATCCCGTTTTCGTAGGATTTGTTCGAGCAGCAAAAGATTTTTCAAGTGTAAAAATTAGCTCAGGACTCACAGAAGCATTGGTATAGTGTAATCTCTTATTTATTAAGCCTCATACCTTAAATTTGCACCATGCAAAAATTAAGCATGGATGAGCTCAACAGGAAGACCACCGAAGAATTCAAACGTTCGGAGAAAACGCCTGTAATTGCTGTACTGGAAAATATCAGAAGTGCGTATAATGTAGGAAGTGTATTTAGAACCTCAGATGCTTTCTTGCTGGAAGGGATTTTTCTCACTGGCTATACAGCTCAACCTCCGCATAAAGAAATTAAAAAAACGGCCTTAGGTGCTGAAGATTCAGTCGATTGGAAATATTTCCCAAATGCTCAGGATGCAATCGTTCATTTGAAATCTATAGGCTATAAAGTATATGCGGTTGAGCAAGTAAAAGATAGTTTATCTCTTGAAAAAATTCAATTCGACATCAACGATAAAATTGCAGTGATTTTTGGTAATGAAGTTTCTGGAGTTGAGCAGGATACCATATTAGCTTGTGATGGTTGTATTGAAATTCCTCAATTAGGCATGAAGCACTCTTTAAACATAGCAACCGCTGCCGGTGTGGTGTTGTGGGAGATTATCAGGACGAGAATGAAAGCCAATTTGGCAATTAGTGAATTTGATGATGTGACAATTTGATGATGTGTTGATTTAATATAGCTTAATAGGTTATTGCTGAATTAAATTTATATCGCAATTCAAAGAAACCTATTGAACTTATTGAACCAATTGAACCTTTTAAACAACAAACCACAAACAATAAACAACAAACGCCAAACCCCAAACGCCAAACAATTTCATCTTTAATGAACAGCATAAAAAAATACCTCTCCCTAATAAAATTCTCCCACACCATTTTCGCCATGCCTTTTGCCATGATTGGTTTTTTTCTGGGATGGAGATTTATTAAAGAATTGCATGCACTAGGATTTGATTCGATGCCTGATTCAGGAAGAATGGTAGTGTTATTTTTTCTTGTAGTATTGTGTATGGTATTTGCCAGAAGTGCTGCCATGGCTTTCAATCGTTTCCTCGATTATAAAATTGATGCTAAAAATCCAAGGACAGCAATAAGAGAAATTCCTGCCGGGATAATTAGTCCGAAGAATGCACTTTTGTTTACTATAATTTGCAGTCTTCTTTTTATTATAACAACATTTATCATCAATACACTTTGTTTTTATTTGAGCTTTGTGGCTTTGTTTGTGATCCTTTTTTATTCATACACCAAAAGAATAACAGCGCTTTGTCATTTGGTTTTAGGATTGGGTTTGAGTTTGGCGCCGATTGGTGCATTTCTGGCCGTTACTGGTGTATTTAATTTACTTCCTGTTTTGTTTTCATTAATTGTATTAACATGGGTAAGCGGATTTGATATCATCTATGCCTTACAAGATGAAGCATTCGATAGAGAAAATAATTTGAATTCAATTCCAGTTCTGATGGGAAAAAAAGGCGCATTATTTTTTTCAACTTTCTTACATGTTATTACCGCATTGTTGGTGATTTCTATCGGTTATTTCTATTTAAATTCAATTTGGTATTGGATAGGAGGGACAATATTTATTGCGATGTTGATTTATCAGCATTCCATTGTAAAACCTAATGATTTAAGCAAAGTAAACATTGCATTCATGACTGCCAATGGCATTGCATCTGTGGTGTTTTCAATTTTTGTTATCATAGAAATTTTTACGAAGTCTTAAAAATAAATTATGGCAAGAATAATGGCGATTGATTACGGAGGCAAGAGAACAGGCATCGCCGTTACTGATCCTTTACAAATTATCGCAACAGGTTTAACTACAATATCCTCTCCCGATTTGATTCCTTTTTTAAAAAAATATATCAAAGAAGAACAGGTGGAATTAATACTGGTAGGTTTGCCAAAAAATTGGGACGAATCTGATACACACGGAACACCGCTTGCCAAAAAAGCGATAGCAGCTATCAAAAAAGAGTTTCCACAAATACCTGTAAAAGACGTTGACGAGCGATATACTTCCAAAATGGCAAAAGACGCCATGCTACAAATGGGATTGAAAAAGAAAGACCGAA
This sequence comes from uncultured Chitinophagaceae bacterium, assembly GCA_937897585.1. Classification (GTDB taxonomy): domain Bacteria; phylum Bacteroidota; class Bacteroidia; order Chitinophagales; family Chitinophagaceae; genus Ferruginibacter. Next base: position 10,180 of record CALCNY010000007.1, read on the forward strand.
GGGATAAGAAATTAGTAGACGAAATCGCCGCTACTATTTTATTACAAGAGTATTTGCAGAGTTTGGGTTAGGTTGATAATTCAAAATTGAAAAGTAAAAAGTAAAAAATTAGAGATCAACGAATCAACAAACCTATTGAACTTATTGAACCTTTTAAACCTTTTGAACGAAAAACAAACGCCACACAACAAACAATAAACAACAAACATTATTTACATTTGCACATCGAAAACAACATCAAATGATTTTACCAATAGTAGCCTACGGCTCGCCTGTATTAAGAAAAGTTGCAACTGATATAGAAACTGATTACACAGGCTTGAGTCAATTGATTGCTGATATGTGGGAAACCATGTACAACAGCAATGGCGTAGGTTTGGCGGCTCCTCAAATCAATCGTGATGTGCGTTTATTTGTGATGGATAGCGCTCAGATTTTCGAAAATCAGGATGAAGATGAAAAAGGAATGTATCCTGATGAACCAGGTTATAAAGGTGTTTTTATTAACGCTCATATTGTTTCATTGGATGGTGAAAAATGGAGTTAT
>CALCNY010000008.1 GCA_937897585.1 uncultured Chitinophagaceae bacterium
CTGGAATAGCATTTCGGTTATGCTGCTCTACTTCAAGTGTATTGAGCATTTCGGAGCCGCGCATGCGTTCAAGCTTTATAAAATCATTCAATTCTCTTGAAGTCATTTGATCTTTTAAATAATCATCTTTTCTTAAATCAATGGGTTTGAAAGTGTAAGACACAATTTTATTTGCAGATAAAGTGACGTCTTCGCTGATGGTATTTATTTTTCTTTCCAATACATTATTCAAAGACCATTTATGTGAACTGGTATCCCAATGAAAGTTTACTGCCCTCAGATTATATACAATCTTGTTATTTACAATTTTTTGTACAGATAAATTACTGCCACTTTTACTTACGGTATCATAACCTTTGATGCCCGCATACGTGTTGGAATCGATACGGAAATAGATATTTTGTTTATAGGTACCGCCCATTTGGGAAGGAGCGAAATTAATGTCAACGTATTTTTTTTCAAATTCAGCCCATTGACGATTGGCATTAGGCACCACAAACTGATATCCAAGCCAAAGTAACAATGCAAGAAAAAAACCTCCTAACAAATAAGGCTGTAGAAACCTCCTGAAACTTACACCGCTGCTTATTATTGCCACTACTTCTGAGTTGCCCGCAATTTTCGAAGTAAAGAAAATGACAGAAATAAAAACAAACAATGGAAACAACATCGCATCGATTCGAGGAATAAAGCCAAGATAATAATCGGTGAATATCTTGTAAGCAGAAAGTCCGGATCTGCCAAAATCATCCGCTTTTTCACTAATATCTACGACTACAACGATAGCAGTTAATAATATAATACAAAAGAAAAAAGCTGTAAGGTATTTTGAAAGTATGTATCTGTCTAATTTCTTCATGATCGACGGCAAGATAATGCGTTTGCAAATGTACCATTGTTATCTATAAACTGAATTATTTTATAAAGCAAAAACATGTTGCGCCGCAATCCAACCCGTTGTCCATGCATTCTGAAAATTAAACCCACCTGTTACGCCATCGACATTGATGATTTCCCCGGCGAAAAATAATCCGGGCACCAATTTGCTTTGCATCGAATTCGAATCAATTTCAGTTAATTCAATACCTCCAGCAGTTACAAACTCCTCTTTAAAAGTCGTTTTGCCTTTCGCATGAAATTCTTGACTGCATAAATTTTTTATCAATTTGTTTTGCTCTTTTGCTGGCAAATCAGCCCATCTCAATTCTTCGTTTACACCTGATATTTTCAGTAAGTATTCCCACAAACGAGAAGGCAAACCGAATGGATTTCTATTTATGATTTTTTGAGAAGCGATGTCAAATCTAAGCAGCTGCATTTTTTCTCTGAGAGTATTTTCATTAAAATGACTTAACCAGTTTACTGAAAAATGAAAATCATAATTTTTCTTCGCTAGTTCCAAGGCACCATAAGCCGATAGTTTGAGAATAGCGGGCCCACTCATTCCCCAATGTGTAATCAACAGATTCCCTTCCTGCTGTAATTTGGCGCCTATTAATTTAACGGTAACATTAGAAACTGTAATGCCCATCAAATCTGTAATCGCATTACTAGGCACATTAAAAGTAAACAATGATGGAACTGGAGGAACGATGGTGTGACCTGATTTTTCAAGCCATTGAAATTGTGCCGCCTTCATTAAGCCGCCACTAGAGATACATAAATAATCAGAGTGAATTTCTTTCCCATTTGCTAATACCACAACAAACTTCTTGTCTGTTACTACTTTGTCTTTTGAATGAATGTTAACCTGTCGTGCATCTGCATTCATGATGATTTCTACCTGATGCTTTTGTGCTTCTGACAAAAGACAATCTATAATAGTTTGAGAGCTGTCTGTAACAGGAAACATTCTTCCATCAGATTCAGTTTTCAATATCACCCCTCTTTCTTCAAACCAACTAACAGTATCGGATGTACTAAAGTGATGAAATGCTTTTTTTAAAAATGAGGCACCTCTCGGATAGTACGTAATGAGTTCACTAATGTTGAAACAAGCATGAGTAGTATTGCACCTGCCACCACCACTGACTTTAACTTTGCTTAGTAACTTGTTAGATTTTTCGAGTAAAATAACTTGTAACCCTTTATGTATCCTTGCTGCATTAACGGCACAAAAAAATCCCGCAGCACCGCCACCGATAACGACAAGTATTTTGGGATTGTTCATTTAGAGAAAGGTTGTTGAGTTTAAAGGTTCAATAGGTTCAATAAGTTCAAAAAGTTCTTCGAGTTAAAATCAACCTATGGAACTAATTAATCTTTTTGAACCTTTTGAACTTTATTAATTATAGCTCCACGTCAAATTAACATTCTTCTTCTCCGCCGCTTCAATTTCTTCAAATGAAGAAAGTATGTCTGGTTTTGATTTTGTAACGCAAACATCATGTTCAAAATGAGCAGATGGTTTTCTGTCTTTGGTTAATATCGTCCAACCGTCTTCAAGATGTACGACTTCTTTAACGCCCATATTGATCATGGGTTCTATTGCCAATACCATTCCTTCTTTTAGTTTTACTCCCCAACCTTTTTTTCCATAGTTCGGCACTTGTGGATCTTCATGTAATTCTCTACCCAAACCATGTCCCACCAATTCTCTTACCACACCATATCCATTTTTCTTTTCGGTATGATCTTGAATGGCATTGGCAATATCACCGATTCTGTTTCCTTGAATAGCCTTGTCGATTCCCAGATATAAAGATTCTTTTGTGACACGGAGCAAACGCTTAATATCTTCAGAAACTTGGCCTATTGCATAAGTATATGCGCTATCTCCATGAAAGCCATTTTTATAAACACCAATATCAAGAGAAATAATATCGCCATCTTTTAAAACATGATTACCAGGGAAACCATGCACCACCGCTTCATTCATTGAAATACATGTTGCATATGGAAATCCATGATAATTTTTGAAAGAAGGAATCGCGCCATTGTCTCGAATAAATTGTTCAACAATATCATTCACCTCCATAGTAGTGATTCCTGGTTTTAAGAAGCCTACAACTGCCGCATGCGCTTTTCCTACCAACATGCAAGAATGCCTCATGATTTCAATTTCTTCTTTTGATTTGTATTTAATCATCAGTCTATAGTATTTAAAACAAACCCCAACGATGTAATCGCCGGGGTTTATAAAAATTTCATTTAATTAATATTACATTCCAGATGGAACAGCTTGTCTTCCTTGAATTCTTCCACTATTCATTAATCCATCATATTGACGCATCAATAATTGTGTTTCGATTTGTTGTAGTGTATCTAGAATTACACCAACCATAATCAACAATGAAGTACCTCCGAAGAAAGTAGAGAAACCTTGTTGCATACCAAAAATCAATTGGAAAATACCAGGAAGAATACCTACAACAGCAAGTAAAACTGCGCCTGGCAACGTGATTCTATCCATAATAGTTCCGATATAATCAGCAGTTGGTTCACCTGGCTTTACACCTGGAATAAAACCATTACTACGTTTTAATTCATCAGCCATTTGCTTTGGATTAAAAATCAAAGCGGTATAAAGGAAAGTAAATGCAATAACACAAATTGAATAAACAATCATGTAAATAACATTAGTATGGTCTGTGAAATATCTTGCCCAACCATCACCAGTGAAACCTGAGAAAATAGTTGGTAAGAATAAAATAGCTTGTGCGAAAATGATTGGCATTACACCTGCTGAATTAACTTTCAATGGTAAGAAGTTGCGAGCAGCACCAATTCCAGATTGACGATTTCCTACAACTTGTTTTGCATATTCAACAGGAACTTTTCTTGTACCTTGTACCAACATGATAAGTCCCATGATGATAGCAACTAAGAAAAGAATTTCAACCAACATTAATAACAATCCACCTGCTCCTCTGTTTGCAATTCTCGCTGTCCACTCTTGACCTATAGCCTGAGGGAAACGAGCTAAGATACCAATCATAATGATAATTGATGTTCCGTTTCCTAAACCTTTATCAGTAATTTTTTCACCTAACCACATTACGAATAATGTACCAACAGTTAATACAATTACAGTTGAAGCCCAGAAGAAACTGCTGTAAGCAGGAATGATAGCTTCAGCATTAGAAGGACTTTTCAAATAACCAATATAGGCCGCTGCCTGGAAAGCAGTAACAATAACGGTTAGATATCTTGTCCATTGATTGATTTTTTTAGTTCCACTTTCTCCTTCTTTTTGGACTTTAGCCATTTGAGGAACAAGAATGGTCATCAATTGCATAAAGATAGAAGCAGAAATATAAGGCATGATACCTAACGCAAAGATGGATGCTTTAGAGAAAGCACCTCCTACAAAGGCATCTAATAAACCAAGCACACCGCCACTTGCGCTGTTGCTTAGGTTACTTAATTTGTTGGGATCGATACCTGGTAATACAATGTATGATCCTAGGCGGTAGATGAACAACAATAAAATGGTGAATGTGATTTTATTGCGCAAATCATCAATGCTCCAGATATTTTTTAAAGTGGTAATGAACTTCTTCACAGAATTTAATCAGTTTATTTTTTCAGAAATATAAATGACGCATTTTCAGCGTCATACAAATATCGGGAAATTATTTAACTATTTCAACAGTTCCACCTGCCGATTCTATAGCTGCTTTTGCTTTGGCACTAACTGCATTTACTTTGAAAGTATAACTTCCTTTCAATTCGCCGTTGCCAAGGATTTTAACGCTATCAGTTTGGCTGATTAATCCGTTGATATAAAGGTTACTTAATGTGAATTCAGTGATGCCATATTTTTCTGCGTAATGATCAACTTTACCAACATTGATTACTTTGAATTCAACTCTATTGATATTAGTGAAACCACGCTTTGGAATACGACGCTGAATTGGCATCTGTCCACCTTCGTGAGCTTTTTTACTTTTATAACCGGCACGGCTTTGACCGCCCTTATTACCTTTTGTAGATGTACCACCTTTACCACTGGCTTCACCACGTCCTAGACGTTTTTCTTTATGTGTAGCACCGGTTGCAGGTTTTAAAGAATGTAATTTCATATTTTTTTGATTTTATACTTACGGGGAATCGCCCCTCGCTTTGTAATTGTTTTTTGGAATTGGGGATTAGGGATTGGGAATTGTGGATTAGGAGTTGGAAAATACAATTACCTAATTACAAATTCCATAAAACTAATTCCTCATTAAATCTCCTCCACTTTCACCAAGTGATTTACTTTAGTAACCATACCTAAGATTTGAGGAGTGGCTTCTACTTCAACTGTAGCGTTCATTTTTTTCAAACCTAAAGCTACCATTGTTCTTTTCTGGCGTTCAGATCTGTCAATTACGCTCTTAACTTGTGTTATTTTTATTTTTTTCATAAAATAAATCTTAATAATTGTGTTGAACTTAATTACCCGTTGAAAACTTTTTTCAAGGAAATGTTTCTTGTTTTAGATACAGAAATCGGCTCACGTAAACTAGCTAATGCTTTAAAAGTTGCTTTAACCACGTTGTGAGGGTTTGCTGATCCAAGGTTTTTTGCTAGAACGTCTGTGATACCAGCAAATTCCAATACTGCACGCATGCTACCACCGGCGATTACACCAGTACCATGAGCAGCTGGTTTAATTAAAACTTTCGCAGCACCTTCTTTACTCAATTGATCATGAGGAATAGTTCCGTGCATGATGGGCACTTTAATAAGATTTTTCTTAGCATCTTCGATTCCTTTAGTAATGGCTTCCTGAACCTCTTTTGCTTTACCTAAACCATGACCTACTACTCCAGCTTCGTTACCAACTACAACAAGAGCAGAAAAGCTGAATGCACGACCGCCTTTAGTTGTTTTAACCACACGATTGATGGCAACTACTTTCTCTTTTAATTCGAGATCGCCGGCTTTCATTTTATTTACAATTACGTTTGACATTTATTTTAATTAAGTGTTGATTAAAATCTTTTTGTTTCTATTTATTAAAAAACCAAACCACCTTCTCTTGCACCATCAGCAACCGCTTTGATACGGCCATGATATACATAACCACTACGATCAAATACAACTTTAGATACGCCCAGTTCTGTTGCTTTTTTAGCAATGGCTTCACCTACCATTTTACTTTTAGAAATCTTAGGTGCTTTTTGAGCAGAGATATCTTTTTGTTTTGATGAAGCTGATGCGATTGTAACGCCGTTGTTATCATCAATAAGCTGTGCATAGATATCAGTGTTGCTTCTGAATACACTTAAACGAGGAGTAGATGCTGTACCGTTTATTTTTTTGCGGATACGATATCTGATCTTCTGTCTTGCGCTTGATTTGTTGTTCATTTTATTCTTATTTTAAACCTCCGATACTGCCGGAAGCTGATTTTAAAATTTGGTGATTTGGTGATTTAATGATGATTGTAATTACGATATCAATAAATCAAAATCTAAAATTATTTACCTGCTGACTTACCTGCTTTTCTTCTAAGTACCTCGCCAGCGAATTTAACACCCTTACCTTTGTATGGTTCTGGTTTACGTAAACTGCGTATTTTAGCACAAACCTGACCTAACAATTGCTTATCGATACTCTCTAAAGTAATCATTGGGTTTTTACCTTTTTCCTGAGCGGTAGTAACTTTTAATTCTTTAGGTATTTCGAAAATAATATTATGAGAATAACCTAAAGCTAGGTCAAGGATATTACCTTGGTTAGCCGCTTTATAACCTACCCCTACTAATTCCATTTCTTTTTTATACCCTTCTGTAACACCTTTAACCATGTTGCTGATTAAAGAACGATATAACCCGTGCATGGCGCGGTGGCGAATTTGATCTGTTGGACGTCCAACAAGAACTTCTCCGTTATTGATTTCAATAGTGATATCTCTGTCGATTGTTTCTTTCAATTCACCTTTTGGTCCTTTTACAGAAACAATATTATCTTTTCCTAAAGTAATAGTAACTCCTGCTGGAACAGTTACTGGTTTTTTACCTATACGACTCATGATGTTAATTTAAATTTTTAAAAAATTCTGTTTTGCGGTCAGCCATGTATAGAAGGCTTAAGGCATTTAATGATTAGAATATGCTGCAAAGTATTTCACCACCAACATTTTGTGCTTTCGCATCTTTGTCGGTCATTACTCCTTTAGAAGTAGAAACGATTGAAATACCTAAACCATTTTTTACACGTTTGATTTCTTCCGGTTTAGCATAAGTACGCAAACCTGGACGGCTGATTCTTTCCAAACTTTGAATTACCGGTAATTTTGTAGATGGATCATATTTCAAAGCGATTTTAATAACGCCTTGTTTGTTGTCATCTTCAAATTTGTACTTCAGAATATAACCTTTATCGTAAAGGATTTCAGTAATACGTTTTTTTAGATTACTTGCAGGAATTTCCACAATACGATGGTTCGCCATCTGTGCGTTACGAATTCTAGTTAAGTAGTCTGCAATTGGATCAGTTACCATTGTTATTTCTGTTAATTGATTTAGAATTTGTTTTGTGTGATTTTATTTGACTGGTTTCACATCCAGTATCAAGTATCTAGCTTATCGAGCTTTATCCAGCTTATCGAGCTTTATCCAGCCTATCCAGCTTTATCAAGCCTATCCAGCTTTATCCAGTTTTACCAACTTGCTTTTTTCACTCCAGGAATTTTTCCTGCTAAAGCCATATCACGGAACATCAAACGACTTACTCCGAAATGACGCATGTAACCTCTTGAACGACCTGTAAGCTGACATCTGTTTTTTAATCTAACAGGAGAAGCGTTTTTAGGCAAAAGATCTAAAGCGCTATAGTTTCCTTCTGCTTTAAGAGCTGCTCTTTTAGCTGCATAATGAGCAACCATTTTTTCTCTTTTAGCCTGTCTGGCTGTAATTGATTTTCTGGCCATATTTTAGTTTTCAGATTTTTTAATGTTCTTGAAAGGCATACCCATTTCTTTAAGCAATTCGTATGCTTCTTCGTTTGTGTTTGCCGTTGTTACGAAAGTGATATCCATACCAGTGATTTTATTCACTTTGTCGATATCGATTTCTGGGAAGATGATTTGCTCAGTAACACCTAATGTGTAGTTACCACGACCATCAAACGCTTTATCGTTGATACCTTTGAAATCACGAACACGAGGCAATGAAACTGAAACCAAACGATCAAGGAATTCGTACATTTTCACACCACGCAAAGTAACTCTTGCGCCGATTGGCATGTTCTTACGAAGTTTGAAGTTCGAAATATCTTTTTTAGATATTGTCGCAACAGCTTTTTGACCAGTGATGTTTGACAATTCATCAACAGCGATGTCGATTAATTTTTTATCAGTTACAGCACCATTCACACCACGATTCAAACAAATCTTGGTTAGTTTTGGAGCCTGCATTACAGTTTTGTAACTGAATTTTTTCATTAAAGCAGGTACAACTTCATTTTTGTACTTATCTGCTAATCTTGGAGTATTTGTATTTGTGCTCATTATTTGATTACCTCCCCTGATTTTTTAGCGATTCTTACTAATTTACCTTTTACTCTGTCTCTTTTAACTTTAGATGGACCTTTAGATTTTGCATCCCAAAGCATTACATTGCTGATTGCGATTGGAGCTTCTACCTTTTCGATGCCACCTTTAGTGTTTTGAGCAGATGGTTTTGTGTGTTTTGTTACAATGTTCACACCTTCTACCAATACACGGCCTTTATCAATAATTACTTCTAGAACCTTACGTGGTTTAGTCAAGTCTTTATCGTCTCCAGTGATAACCACTACAGAGTCGCCTTTCTTGATGTTGAACTTTGGTTTAAATCTTGTACTCATTATATTTAGCTTTTGGCTTTTAGCTTATTGAAGCTGATTAACGTAATTGATTAAAGCACTTCAGGTGCTAGAGAAATAATTTTCATGTATCCTTTATCTCTCAATTCACGAGCCACTGGCCCGAAAATACGTGTACCTCTTGGCTCATCAGAATTGTTCAACAACACAACTGCATTGTCATCAAAACGGATATAAGAACCATCTTTACGACGTAATTTATTTACAGTACGAACAATAACTGCTTTACTTACAGTACCTTTTTTGATACCACCGGCAGGCATGGCATCTTTAACAGTTACAACGATCTTATCTCCGATCTTTGCATAATCCTGTCCGCTGTTTCCCAATACACGGATACACAAAACTTCTTTGGCTCCGCTATTGTCTGCAACGTTTAGTCTACTCTCTTGCTGTATCATTTTATTTAGCTTTAAACTGACGAATTAAATTCGGCAGTTGATAATTATTAATAGTTATGACCACATTTTTAAAAAATGCAGAGAAAATTACTTTACTTTTTCAACCACTTCTACCAATCTCCAGCGTTTTGTTTTGCTTAAAGGACGGCTTTCCATGATTTTCACGATATCTCCGATGCTGCACTCATTTTTTTCATCATGAGCATGGAAGCTTGTCGTTTTCTTAAGGAACTTTCCGTATAACGGATGCTTGATCTTACGTTCAACCTTTACTGTAATGGTTTTATCCATTTTATTACTGGATACCACACCTACTCTGGTTTTCCTTAAGTTTCTTTCTATTGTGTTTGTTGTTTCCATCATTTATTGTTTTATTGGATTAAGCTCCAATTTGAATTTTTCTTAATTGAGTTTTTAAACGAGCGATATCTCTTCTCAAAGAGCGAATGCTTTGAGGATTATCCAAAGGATTCAATGAATGAGCGAAACTCAATTTCTTGATACGCATTTCATCTTCCTTTATTTTAGCCGTTAATTCAGCTTCGTTCATTCCGTTTAGGGTTTTTACAAAATCAACTTTTTTTGACATCTTCTTTTTTTTGATAGTGATTTGATTTGATCCGTAGACTTAGATTTTAATTAAGCATGATAATCATGGCTAACTACGAACTTAGTTAAGATCGGTAATTTCTGTGCAGCCAATTCAAAAGCTTCTTTAGCTACCTGAACCGGTACTCCATCAGCTTCGAATAAGATACGACCAGGTTGTACGATAGCAGCCCATCCTTCTGGGTTACCTTTACCTTTACCCATCCTTACCTCTGCTGGTTTAGCAGTAATTGGTTTATCAGGGAAAACTCTGATCCATACATTTCCTTCACGTTTCATGTGACGAGTCATTGCCTGACGAGCACTTTCAATTTGACGATTGGTTAACCATACACTATCCAATGCTTTTAAACCGAAGGTTCCGAAAGCAAGAGTAGCTCCTCTTTTAGTATTTCCTTTCATTCTACCTTTCTGACTCTTTCTGTGTTTGGTTCTTTTTGGTTGTAACATCTTATGTTAATTTGACAATTTGATAATTTGATAATTAAGAAAAGCGATGATTATCTTCTTCCACCGCCGCCACCGCCGCGTCTTTCACCACCACGATCATTGCCACCTCTTCCTCCGCCTCTTCTGTCATCTCCACCTCTTCTATCGAATCCTCCTTGTGGTCTTTCTGCGCCATCATTTTTAGCACCGGCAACTACATTTGGATTTAAATCTCTTTTACCCAAAACTTCACCTTTACAAATCCAAACTTTGATACCTATTTTACCATAAACAGTAAGAGCGAAAAGACTAGCGTAGTCGATATCCATTCTTAAAGTATGTAATGGTGTACGTCCTTGTTTGATTTCTTCGCTACGAGCGATTTCAGCACCACCCAAACGACCACCTACTTTTACTTTAATTCCTTCTGCACCCATACGTAATGCTGAAGCGATAGCCATTTTAATAGCTCTCTTATAGTTGATACGATTTTCGATTTGACGAGCAATAGTATCAGCAACAATAGTAGCATCTAATTCTGGTCTGCGTATTTCAAGAATGTTGATTTGAACATCTTCTTTACCACAAAGTTTTTTTAATTCTTCTTTGATTCTGTCAACTTCGCCTCCGCCTTTACCGATGATGATACCTGGCTTAGAAGTATGAATGGTAACGATCAATTTGTTAAGTGTACGCTCGATTACGATTTTAGCGATACCACCTTTGTTGATACGTGCATTCAGATAATTTCTGATTCTATCATCTTCAATTAGTTTGCCTGCATAATCTTTTTTGCTAGCGTACCAATTGCTGTCCCAGCCACGGATGATTCCTAATCTTGCACCTATCGGATTTGTTTTCTGACCCATATTCGGTTTTTAAATATTAGTTTGTATTAATCTTTTTTGGTTGATTTTGTTTTTTTTGCTTTTGGCGCTTCAACAGCAACTTCTTCAACTGATTCTACTACTGATGTTGCTACTGCTTTAGATCCAACTGTATCAACAATAACAGTTACGTGGTTGCTGCGTTTGCGAACTCTATAACCACGACCTTGTGGAGCAGGACGCATACGCTTGATCACTCTTGCACCATCAACAAAAATTGTTTTTACCACCAATGCTGATTCATCAGAACCTTCATTCTTTTGTTTCCAGTTGCTGATGGCAGAAACTACCAATTTGCGCAAAGGCACAGCAGGATGTTTTGGGTTATGATCCAAAATAGCCAAAGCTTTTTCAACTTTCATTCCGCGAATCAAATCAGCCAGCAAACGCATTTTGCGTGGTGATGTCGGATAATTATTCAATTTTGCTATTGCTTCCATTTTACTATGTTTAAGGTTTAAAGATGAGCTTCAAAATTTTACTTTTTTCAGCTTAAATCAGTAAACGATTTTTATGATACTTTTTTACTTGAGTGACCTCTGAAATTTCTTGTTGGTGCAAATTCACCTAGTTTATGTCCAACCATGAATTCTGTTACATAAACCGGAATGAATTTATTTCCGTTATGAACTGCAAAAGTTTGTCCTACGAAATCAGGAGTGATGGTGCTTCTGCGACTCCATGTTTTAATAACTGTTTTCTTTGCTTTTCCTTCAATGATAGCATTTACTTTTCCTTCAAGTTTTGCTTCGATATAAGGACCTTTTTTTAACGAACGAGCCATGTTTTATTTTTTTCTGTTTATTTTCCGGGGTTAGCCAGACATTTTAACAATTAAAAGAATGATTGATTATTTGTTTGGTAATTTTTTACCGTTTCTTCTTTGGATAATCATTTTATCAGAGCCTTTTCCTCTTGTACGAGTAATTTCTCCTTTAGCATATTTACCCTTACGACTACGTGGATGACCTCCTGAAGCTCTACCTTCACCACCACCCATCGGGTGATCAACCGGGTTCATCGCTACCGCTCTGGTACGAGGTCTGATACCTTTCCATCTATTACGACCTGCTTTACCCATGCTTTCCAAATTGTGATCGCTATTGCTGGTAACACCAACAGTTGCGTAACAATTGATCAACACTTTTCTCAACTCACCACTTGGCATTTTGATTACAGCATATTTTCCTTCTTTGTTGGTTAATTGAGCAGATGTACCTGCAGAACGAACCAAAATTCCACCTTGACCAGGTTGCATTTCAATGTTGTGAACATTAGTACCCAAAGGCATATTTTTCAACATCAAAGCATTTCCTAATTCTGGAGCTACAGCGTCACCACTGATAACCGTCTGACCAACCTGTAAACCTTGAGGAGCAAGGATATATCTTTTTTCTCCATCAGCATACGCCAATAAAGCGATGAAAGCAGTTCTGTTTGGATCGTACTCGATAGTTTTTACAGTAGCAGGAATATCTTTCTTGCTTCTTTTAAAATCAACCAAACGATACATTGTTTTGTTACCACTGCCCATGTATCTCATAGATCTTCTACCCTGAGCATTTCTACCTGCAGTACTTTTTTGTTTTTCTAACAAAGATTTCTCCGGAGTAGAAGTAGTAATTTCTGCATAAGCATTACCAATTCTCCAACGGGTTCCTGCTGTAATCGGTTTGTATTTTCTAAGTGCCATTTTTAAAAACTTTTATGTGTCAAAACTTTGCGGTGCTGACCACCATTCATGAATAAATTAATTTCGATTATACGTTTCCGTAAAGATCAATTGTTTCGCCTGCAGCTACAGTTACCAATGCTTTTTTCTTAGCAGGTTTTCTACCTACAATAAAGCCAGCTTTGGTATATTTAGCTTTCAATTTAGAAGGCATCACCATTGTATTTACTTCTTCTACTTGTACACCATAGAAAGCTTCAATAGCTCTTTTGATTTCAAGTTTGTTTGCTTTTCTGTCAACCACAAAAGCGTAACGATTCATTTTCTCTGCCTGCTTGTTAGCTTTCTCAGATAAAATTGGTTTTATTAATACGTCTGATAGTTTCATAATTAATGTTGTTGTTTTTTAAAATTCAAAATTCAAAAGTCAAAAAACGAGATTGATTTTTACTTTTTAATTTTTACTTTTTAATTGTTACGCTTCAGTTTCTGTGAATAATTTTGCTGCTTTTTCAGTCATCACCAAGTAATTGGCGTTTAGAATGTCGTAAGTATTCATGTCGCTTAAAACAGAACCATTAACACCTTCAACATTTCTCAAACTCAAATAGATGTTATCATCATATTCAGGAATTACAAACAAAGCTTTTTTATGACCGATGTTCAATGATTTCAATATACCAGAGAATGCTTTAGTTTTTGGAGCATCCATAGTAACATCTTCCATTACAACGATTGCATTTTCTTTTGCTTTGTAAGCGAGTGCACTCATTTTAGCCAAATCCTTTACTTTACGATTCAATTTGATATCGTATTTGTGTGGTTTTGGTCCGAAGATAGTACCACCACCTTTATACAATGGGTTACGGAGATTACCCTTACGAGCACCACCCGTACCTTTTTGCTTGTGTAATTTTTTAGAAGAACCTTTAACTTCCATACGGGTTTTCACTTTGTGAGTACCCTGACGCTGTGCACCTTGGTATTGCTTTACAGCAAGATAAATGACGTGATCATTTGGTTCGATTCCAAATATTTCTTCCGGTAGTTCAATTGTTCTTCCGGTTTTTTCGCCTTTGCTATTTATGATATCTACTTGCATTTTCTGATTTTTTGAACGCTTAAAAAATGGCGTTTAGTTTTTTATTTCTGAATTAAAACGATTGATCCGTTATGTCCTGGAACAGAACCACTCACAAGGATGTAATTCTTTTCAGCGAATATTTTAACTATTTTCAAACCTTTCATTTTTACTTGATCTCCGCCCATACGACCGGCCATGCGCATTCCTTTGAATACACGGCTCGCATCAGATGAGTTACCGATAGAACCCGGAGCTCTCTGACGATCATGCTGACCGTGAGATTGTTCACCCACACCACTAAATCCGTGACGCTTAACAACACCTTGGAAACCTTTACCCTTTGTTGTACCTACCACAGCAACTTTGTCGCCTTCAGTAAATATGTCAACAGTGATAGTTTCACCAACGTTTTTGTCAATTTCGCTATCGCGTATTTCTTTTACGAATCTTTTTGGAGCCGTACCGGCTTTTGAGAAGTGATTGATTTCGGCTTTTACGGAGTGCTTTTCTTTCTTATCGCCGAATGCTAATTGTATAGCATTGTAACCGTCTGTAGCTACGGTTTTCTTTTGAGTTACAACACATGGACCTGCTTCAATGATGGTTACGGCAGTTTGTTTGCCGGCCTCATCAAAAATGCTGGTCATGCCAACTTTTTTTCCAATAATACTTTTCATTGTATTTGTTTTATGCCCAGCGGTCTGTCAATATAGTCAGACTTAGACGTTCATATATATTATTCTATTCAAGAACTTGCTTAATGCCTTTCCTGTTATCCAGGAAGGTTCATCAAGCTTTAATTTCAACATCAACACCACTTGGTAAATCTAATTTACTCAAAGCGTCTACCGTACGGCTAGAACTAGTGTAGATATCTAATAAGCGTTTATGTGTACACAATTGAAATTGCTCACGAGCTTTCTTGTTAACGTGAGGTGAACGCAAAACAGTGAAAATTTTCTTGTGTGTAGGTAAAGGAATAGGACCTGTTACTACTGCACCTGTACTGCGAACAGTTTTTACGATTTTTTCTGCTGATTTATCAACTAGGTTGTGATCGTAAGACTGTAGTTTTATTCTGATTCTTTGTGACATATAAAAAGAACTTTAAAATTTCCGTTTTTTAATTTGGAGTGCAAAGGTAAGGGGATGTTTTTAAACAGCAAAGAAATTTTAAGAAAAAGTTTGGATTTTGTTCAATTTATTGATTTGACAATTTGATAATTTGATAATTTGCGCTTCGAAGTTGGCTGTAATCATAGCTAAGAAGTGTGTTTAATGTAAAATATTGAATGTAAAATATTAAATGTAAAAGTGGTATTTCGGAAATGAAAATATCATTTTCTCATGAATTGAAAAACCTCAACCGCAACCCCAAGCCCCCTCAATCCCCCGAAGGGGGAAGTTATCAATCCAGATATGAAAAAGCTATTGTGGTTCTTTGTGGCGAGGGGAATGTAAAATATCGAATGTAAAATGTAAAAGTGGTATTTCGGAAATCAAATTATCGTTATCTCACGAATTATAATCTCTGCGTAAACTCTTAATACTCCATTCCCCGCGGTAAAACAATTCGTGAATTCGTGGTTATACCTTCATCAAATTGGCAAATCAATTACCTTTGCCACCATGCAAGAAAAAATTATCATATTAGACTTTGGATCGCAGTACACCCAGCTCATTGCAAGAGCAGTTAGAGAATCGAATGTGTATTGCGAAATCATCCCCTTTAATAAAAAAATTGAGTTTAACCAATATCTGAAAGGTGTTATTCTCTCAGGATCACCTTGCTCGGTTAATGAAGACAACGCACCTGACGTTAATATCCTCGAAATACTAAACCATGTCCCTGTATTGGGAGTATGTTACGGCGCTCAACTTACCGTAAAAAACTTTGGAGGACTTGTCGAAAAAAGTAACAAACGAGAATACGGCAGAGTAATCTTCAATGTTTCCAATGACGATATATTCCTAAATCATGTTTCTAAAGCGTCGCAAGTATGGATGAGCCATAGCGATACCATAAAAAAACTTCCTGAAGGATTTGAAATCTTAGGAACAACTGATAATATTCCAGTAGCTGCATTTTGCAATAAAACATTGTCCTCCCACCCTATTTATGGATTGCAATTCCATCCTGAAGTATATCATTCTACAGAAGGAAAAACAATGTTGCTTAATTTTCTGACTTCCATTTGTGGTTGCTCACGGGAATGGACAGCCGCACACTTTATCACTGAAACGGTCGCTTTATTAAAAGAGCAAATCGGTGATAAAAAAGTTGTGATGGGATTAAGCGGAGGTGTCGATAGTACTGTAGCTGCAACACTTATTCATAAAGCCATTGGCAAAAATCTTTATGGCATTTTTGTAGACAATGGTGTATTAAGGAAAAATGAATTCACAGAAGTACTTTCCATATACCAACAGTTAGGGTTAAACGTAAAAGGTGTTGATGCCAAAGAACATTTTTATACCAAACTCGCTGGCAAAGTTTTACCTGAGGAAAAACGTAAAGCAATCGGTAGTGCATTCATTGAAATTTTTGACCAAGAGGCTCATGCACTAACAGACATCGATTTCCTTGGACAAGGAACTATTTATCCTGATGTAATTGAATCTGCATCAGTTCATGGCCCATCGGTAACCATAAAATCACATCATAATGTTGGAGGCCTTCCCGAAACAATGAAGTTGAAATTAGTAGAACCTTTGCGTGCATTATTCAAAGATGAAGTAAGAAAAATTGGAGCCGAGTTAGGCATCCCTGCAGATTTATTGAATAGACATCCTTTCCCTGGCCCAGGATTAGCGATCAGAATTCTTGGAGAAGTGACTGAAGATAAAGTAAAACTTTTGCAGGAAGCCGACCATGTTTTCACATCACAATTAAAAAAATCCGGACAATACGAAAAAGTGTGGCAGGCAGGAACGATTTTATTACCTGTAAAAAGCGTAGGCGTAATGGGCGATGAGAGAACCTACGAATACACCATTGCTTTAAGAGCGGTAACGTCTGTTGATGGCATGACTGCAGATTGGGCACATCTTCCTTATGAATTTCTTGCAGAAGTATCAAATGACATCATCAACTCTGTAAGAGGCATCAATCGTGTAGTTTATGACATCAGCAGTAAGCCTCCTGCAACAATTGAATGGGAATAATATTTGAAAGTAAAAACAATAACATGCGAATCCTCTTACCTACGCTGCTTTTATTCATAACGCTAACGCATAATGCCAAAGCACAGAATGTTTCAGACGAAACAAAAAAACAAAAAATAGCTTTATTTGCCCCACTCTACCTAGACTCTGTATTTAAAGGAAATAATTATCAATATGGCAAAAAATTTCCGAGGTTTGCATTGCAAGGTATCAACTTCGTACAAGGGGCACAGTTAGCTCTAGACAGTTTTCCGATTAACCTTTCATTTACTGAACTGTATATTTTTGATTCCAAATCAGATTCTGCAAGTATTGAATCATTAATCAGCAATCACAAGCTTGACAGCATGCAATTAATTATCGGCGCCGTTAAAGACAATGAGCTCAACGAACTGGCAAGCTTTGCTCAAGACAAACACATTCCATTTATTTCGGCCACTTATCCTAACGATGGAGGCATTACAAACAACCCTTACTACATCATTCTCAATTCAACTTTAAAATCACATTGCGAAGCTATCTTCAGTTATCTACTTCAAAATCAAAACAATTCAAAGATTATTCATGTACGCCAAACCGGTAGTCAGGAAGACCGTGTGGCAGATTATATCAACAATATCAATAAACCAGATAACAAAGCATTGCTTCAAATCAAAACCATGAATTTGGATAGCAATCTTAGCATTATAAAAACTGCTCTAGACAGCACCAAAAAAAACTACATCATTTGCGGCAGCCTTGATGAAGATTTTTCCAGTTCAATTGCACATATACTCAGTAGCGTTTCAAAAAAATACGATATCACCTTAATTGGAATGCCCAATTGGGATGGCTTTACTGCATTTGGAAAAAACTATAAAGAATCATTGAAAGACTTTCCAGTTTATTATACAGCAGCCTATTTTAATCCTAAAACAGATGCTTTCAGCAAATCTATTCAAGATGCATATTTACAAATATATAAAGGCAAGCCTTCTGAATCTGCCTACAAAGGCTTTGAAATCATGTATGTTTTCTCAAGACTACTCAACTTATATCGAGATGATTTCATGAGCCATATAAACGATCATCTTATCAATGTATTTTCCGACTTCAACATCATGCCAATCAAGCTGAGTAAAAAAAGTTCAATAATTGACTATTATGAAAATAAACATTTGTTTTTTATAAAGAAGGTCAATGGACAAGCGGGGAAAGCTTGGTAGGACGCCCCCTCAATCCCCCAAAGGTGGAAGTGGTTTGGTTGTTTGGGTTTGGGGTTGTTTGTTCAAAAAGTTCAAGAGGTTTAATTCGTTCAATAGGTTACGTCCAGCACAACATTTTGAACCCATTGAACGTGTTGAACCTTTTAAACCAAATTCTTTTATCCAGCATCCAGTTTCTAGTATCAAAAAAAATGCCCACCCTTTCGGATGAGCATTTCATTATTTAAACCATCATTCAATTAGAACTTCATCAATCTTTGAACTTTCTTCTTATCGCCTTGAATAAATTCAACCATATAAGATCCGGCTTTTAAATCATTACCGAAACTCATTTCCTGACTGGCGGCTAAAGTATAACTCTTCACCATTCTGCCTTGCATATCCATTACTCTTACTTTTACAACATCACTTGAATGTGTATTCAGATTCACTCTGAATTCAGTTGTTGTAGGATTAGGATAAACAGAAACTGTCATGTCTTCTGTTGCCACTGCAGCAACTTTCGCAGTTGGCGTCGTTGAAGTGAATGCACTCGGACAAGCTTGTAGCTTGATGATTATTGAACGTATCGAACTGCTTCCGCAATTGTTAATACCCTGAGCAGTAACAAATCCAGACGCTACTGAAGTAGGATATGAAACAGTTAAGCGAATTGTACCCTGGCCAGAAACAATTGTTGCACCATCTGGTATCGTCCATAACACTGATGAAGCATTAGCAGGCATACTTGACAAAGAGTAAGTGTATACTCTTGCTGGGCAACTTGAAGTTTGTACCACATCAATCAAACCTGGTGTTGAAGGATTCAACTTCGTAATGTTTAAAGTTCTGTCAATACTGCTTCCGCATGAATTGCCTGAATTCACTTTAACGACTCCGTTGACGAAATTTCCATCAAATTTAATCAACACAATCGTATCATTTGCACCTGTACCACCTGGGTGGCTGATGATTGTTGAGTTTGCAGGAGCAGTCCATGTATAATAAGTAGCTGCTGAAGATTTTGAAATCTTGTATGTTGCAATATTACCATTCGGGTTGGCTGCCGAAACCATGAATTCACAAACATTGGTTGGACCAGAAATCAATCCAGGCATTCCCACTGTTGTACCGGTAATGGTTATGCTTCTTGGCGCACTTGCTCCACAACCTGCAGTTTGAACCAGTATTTGTGATCCGAACACAAAGTTGCCATTGAATGAAACCACAATTGAAGTATCATTTGCACCAGTACCACCAGGATGTGAAAGAATAGTTACGCCTGCAGGCACACTCCAAATATAATTCGGAACGTTAGCCACTTTTCTGATGGTGTAAGTTGCACTTGCATCATTGTTTACATAGTAACATGCATTGGTAGGACCCGTTATTGATCCAGGACCTGCATAATTTGCAGCAGTCACTTGTAATTGTCTGTCTCCTGAAGTAAAGCAATTAGATACTGATTTCACTTTGAAAACAGATGTAGTATAATTGCCTGCAAATGTAACCACGATGGTATTAGATCCTTGTCCACTTACAATTGATGCTCCCGCTGGTACTGTCCATATATAACTTGTAGCATAGGCAACTGTTGCAACTGTATATGTTGCTTGTTGACCATTTCCAAGATAAGGACAAGCACTTGTTGGTCCTGAAATTGCCACTGGAGCCGTTGGTGTCAATTTAGCCACAGACAATGATCTTGCTGCTCTGCTTCCACAATTTGCAATCGCAGCCACAGTTACCGCACCCGTTGTAAACGATGATGTGTAGCTGATTTCAACAGTTCTTGTACCTTGTCCACTCACAATTGATGCTCCCGCTGGCGCTGTCCATAAGTAGGAATTCGCATTTGCAACCGCATCACATGTGTATGAAGCCGTTCCTACTCCTATGTAAGGACATAAATTAGTAGGACCAGTTATTGTTGCAGGAATACCAGGTATTGTTTTTGTCAATACTATTGTGCTTGATAAATAACTCTGACAACCTTCAGCTGATACAGAATAAACCCTAATCACCTGATTGGTTGCAGCTAGTGTATTCGTAAACGTTACTCCGATACTATTTGTACCAGCACCACTTACAATCGAAGCGCCGTTTGGTACTGTCCATGCATAAGATGCAGCTCCGGATACCGGCGAAACTGAATAAGTATTTGGAGTTGTAGAACCCACAACCGTACATACTTCAGTTATACCACTTACTGCTCCTGGAGCACTAGGTAATGCGTTGATGGTTATATGCAATCGAACGATAGAATCGCATCCACTTGCAGCTGTAAAATGCTGATCGTAATTGCCAGAACTTGTATAAGTACTTCCATTGAACACATAGCTACCACAAGCACTTACCGTAGTATCTTTTGTAACCGGTGCAATGATTGTCAAATCAAGAATTTGTGTTGCACAATTAGTTACAGAAGTATATATACCACTTGCAGTGTATTGTTGTCCATTCGCATTCCACGTATATTGTGTGCATATAGTCTCTACTGTAGTATTACTTGTAGAAGCAGTGATTGTCAAATTAAGAATATTTGTTTGGCAATTTGCAGCAAAAGTGTAGCTACCGCTTGCAGTGTATGTTTGACCATTTACTGACCAAGTATAACTATCGCAAACAGAAACTGGAGTAACGATAGGTGCAGGTTCAGTGCCTGTTACATCCCATGAACATGTAGTTGTGTTGAATGTTGCCGTCTCATAACAAGCTAATCCAGTTGGAGCAGCAGGCTGTGTACCTGACACATCCCATGTACATGTAGTTGTATTGAAGCTTGCAGTTTCGTAACATGCTAATGTTGGCATTGTAGGTTGTGTTCCTGTAACTACCCATGAGCATGATGTCGTATTGAATGTCGCCGTCTCATAACATGCAAGAGTTGGCATCACTGGTTGTGTTCCAGTTACTACCCAAGCACATGTTGTTGTGTTGAATGTTGCAGTCTCATAACAAGCCAATGTTGGCATCACTGGTTGTGTACCTGTTACAACCCAAGCACATGTTGTTGTATTGAATGTAGCTGTTTCATAACAAGCCAATGTTGGCATCACTGGTTGTGTACCAGTTACTACCCATGCACATGTTGTTGTATTGAATGTTGCAGTCTCATAACATGCTAATGTTGGCATCACAGGTTGCGTTCCTGTTACAACCCATGAACATGATGTTGTATTAAAGGTCGCTGTCTCATAACAAGCTAAACCTGTTGGTGCAGCTGGCTGAGGCGTTATGGTCAAATTCAATATCGCTATAGAATCACAACCATTTGCGTTTGTTGTAGTAAAGCTATACACACCAGAATTGTTGTAAGTATTACCATTCCATGTGTAGCTGATACAAGAAGTTACAATTTCCGAAGATGATGTCGCTTGATTCACCACGGTACTGATACTATTTGAAGTTACAGGAGATTGCGTCAAGCAAGTAGCTGTTGAATTTGAAGTCATCACTACTGTGATCGCATCAGCATTAGCCAAACCGGTTGTAGTATAAGTACTAACAGTTTCGCCGTTGATATTTACGTTGTTCTTTTTCCACTGATAAGTTGGAGCAGTACCCCCATTGGTTGGGGTAGCCGTAAACGTTACACTATTACCTGCACAGATTTTATTATCTGCATCACTTGAACTGATCGACACACTTGCAGGAACACTTGGATTGATTTTAAATGTACCCACACCACGACAACCTAGATTGGTAGAACATTCAAGATAATAGGTAGTTGTTCCTGCAGTATTGGTATTTGCCAAACCAGAATTGGCAACTCCAACAGGATTTAAACTACTAACACCTGTAGCGATAGCAGTACCTCCTGAAGAAACAGTATACCAATTTAAGCTACCCGGAATGGTATAAGTAACAGCCAATTTTACATAATCAATGTTGGCTGTAATAGTGTTAAAAAATGAAACATTTTGCGTAGTGGTTATGGCCACACCAAAATTAGCATTGTTCACATCTGCGGCTGCCCAGGTTGTTCCCCACAAGTTTGAAGTAGAGCCATATGTTGCTGCAGCTTCTGCCGTAGGCCAGTTAGTGCCTGTTGCGCCTAGATTAGAACCTGATATAGCACCTGCTTTCAATAGTTGCACCGAGGCATCTTTGATGTTACCAAAAAGAGTTCCACCTGAAGTATACCGACCAACTGTAGCAGTAATACCATTTATTATCGCATTAGAAGGAATAGAAAAAGCGAATCCTGTTGAGCTTAAAGTTTGTGATGTGGAAGAGGAATTACCTGTACCACTTGCTGTCAATGACACACTTGCATATGAATTGTCGTCAGCAACAACATTTGTAGGGTTAGTCCATGCAGTTCCTGTACCTCCTGTGGCACCAGTTGCTGGAAAATTAGGACCAACTGTACTATTAACATCTGAACATGTAAATGTTGAAGAAAGCGCACTGCTCGTTCCACCCTGACAGATTTCAACTCCTGTAATTACAGGCTGTTGCAAGGTCACTACTGAGCTTCCTTCTGTACTCCAACATCCTGCAGTTGATTGTGCTCTGAAATAATAAGTACCATTTGTACTAATTAACTGAGAAGATGATGGCGTAGCTGTTGAAGTACCGCCACTGGTTGTACCCTGATAGTACATCGTACCGCTTGATCCATTGCTTGCCGTTAAAGTTGTAGAAGTCGCACACAATGCACCTCCGCCACTAACCGTAACCG
>CALCNY010000009.1 GCA_937897585.1 uncultured Chitinophagaceae bacterium
ATGTCGATATAAGTTGACAAAATACCTTTTGTCGCTTTTTCTAATTCCTTATTGAAGAAATTATTTAGCAAATTACTAATCACACCTCCAATGGTACTTGTAATCAATGTGCTGGCATTGCCTTGGGTGAGGAAGTTCTGATTGCTGGTAATAAACGTATTGAACAATAGCAAACTAGCCACCTGCTTGTTCATTTCATTCTCATCGTTTTTGAAATCAGCCAATCTTTTTGTGATGATATCATTCCTTTTGGCATCACTTTTTTCAGGTAATTCAAAATCAAAAGTTACATTGGGATTTTGTAAAATTCCATTTAGGTGAGAAATAATAGTAACATCCTCTTTTTGTTTAAATCCTCCTGAAGTGGAAAGACTGCTGATGTCCACATTTTTAGCAAGGTATTCAGCATCAATATCAATAATAGCTTGATAGGGATCACCATTCCAAGTAAGTGTTCCTCGATTCAGCGTAAATGGTTTCTTAAAAAAGGTTTGAAAATTAAAAGTGTATTCTCCTTTTGTAAGTTTATAAGTCCCCAAAATGGAGAGTGGCTCTATATTTCCTACTCTAACATTAATAACGCCATTTCCTTGTCCTTTTATTACGTCTCCTGTTTCTTCATCCAAAATCACATCAACTTTACAAGCAGGATTTGCATTCACTTTTAAGTTCACAACAATGTTTGCTATATCAGAAGTTTTGACTTCTTCCATTTTTTTTCCAAACTGAACAAAATCAATATAATCAATGGTATTACTTTCTTTTCCTTCTGTAGTGATGATGTAAATATGACTGCTGTCTACTTCATTAGGTGCGCCATCAATATTCATTTGTAAATTACTCAAAGGCCCATTAATACTCATATTTGCTCGGCCAATCACATTGCCGTAAAATTGCGAATTGTCCTTTTTAGTGGTATTCAATACCGACATTTTCGATGTCTCTAATTCCAGCTTATCGAAATAGAAATCGTCGAAAAGATTGTGATGTATTTTACCATTAATCACTGCTGAATTATTCAATGAATCTTTGATTTGAATCAATGATAAATCAATCAAGTCTTTATCAAATTTTATCGTTTGGTTGTTCAAAAAATAACGACACTGCGTAAAATCAACTTTCATAGAACCGTGTTTAACATCTACAGTCCCAGTTAAATATTGATGTTTGTCATTTCCTGATAATACCAAGTGAGAAACGGCATCTCCTTCAATTGTACTGAAAACATCATTCAAATAAGGTTCAAGAATTGACAGGTTGATTTTATCTCCGTCAAGTGAAGTGTATAGCTGATTGGCACCTGAGTCTTTATAATTGTAATTTCCATTTATTGAAAATACATTCGCAGTATCATTGCTTTTCACCTGATATGAAATGATGCCCGTTTGTGTATTGGCGCCACTGGTGATATTGATATTGCCTATGTATTTGTCTTCTAGTTTCAAACTATCTGCTTTCCCTTTGAATTGTAAAGTTGTTTTTCCTAACGGATCGGAAATAATGGCCGTGCCGGAAAGCTTCCCTTTTACGGAAGGATTGGTGAATGCAAAGGGCACAAAATCCTCAAGGTTTACATCACTCACCTTAGCAATCAAATGTGATTGATTGGTGATTTCGTCTAGTTCAGATTCGATCTCTATTTTTTGTTTATCGTTAACGATAGCTATATCATTTGCTGTGATATAATCTTTTCTGATGGTTAACTCACCATCTTTGTTCAATAGCCATTTTTTATCATTTACAATAAATGAGGATGGATAAAAATGGATTTTAGCACCATCTGAAAAGGTTTGAATACTGGCATTCAAATCCGCATTGTTCAGTGCTTCTGTTGCACTGGTTTTTACATGTATTTCAGATATGTCATTATTGGAAATCAACTGCAATTTAGTGTCTGGTAAATGTATACTATCTGAAATAGCTATATCTCCAACAGTAATGTCTGTCTTCAATGTATCCTGACTTCCATTTCCAGAAATGATGATATTACTGAACTTATTTTCTTTGTATCCAAAAACAGGAATATCGCCATTAACACTCAATTCGTTATTCGCAAGATTTAGATGGCCCTTAATGGATGCGTTATTACCTCCACTTAATTTTTGATCAAACAACTGCAGGTAGGGTTCAACGTTATTAGTTTTCAAACGAAACGCAAAATCCTGATTGTTGAGTTTATAATCTGGCTTGTTGATATAAGTAGGGTAGTACTTACTTAGAAATAATTTAAAAGCGTCAGGTAATTCCAAAATTTTATATTCACCTTCTATCTCTGCTTCAAGTTCATTTGTATTTAGCAACAATGATTTTTGATTTCCTTTTTTTGAAGAACTGAGTGTAAGCTTGTCGAAAGAAAGAGGTTTGTTGTCATTTAATAATGCAGCGTCATAAATTTTGGCGTCACCCAAAAAGTTATCAATATTGTTGCCGGTGAAATTGAGAGCAACTTTTCCGCTGAGATTTAAATTTTGATCTGTTAATTTGATCTTTTTTAAATTAGCATGTTCTACATCGGCATTGAGTTTGAAAGCAATTTCATCACCCGATAAAGTAAGTAATCCATCAAGATGCTTGATCACAAGATTTGAATCGTCGATACTTAACTGTCCGTCAAACCGACTGTTTTCAAAATTGCCATTGGCTTTAATTTCTTTGAAATTATAACCATTGAATTCAATCTGAGGAATATAACCTACGAAATTGGCTTTAAGATGTTTTAAGTCAAATCCACTACCGACAAGCTTTCAGTTCATAGAAATATCGCCTACTTGCTTACTGTTTGTGAATGCGCCAAGATTAAATCTGTTGGTAATTAAATTGCCACTATAAGATGGAATTTCGTTGTCAGGAAGTTTGATGTTGATATCTGAAATAACACTTCCCAGATCGGTGTTGATGATGCCTTTCGCTACAAAGTTTTTTATATATCCTGTAAAATTTCCTTTGAAATAAATATCGCCAAGCTTATCAAGTCGTGGTTGTGTGATGCTTTTTATTTCAGGAAAAATTAAGGCGATTTCATTGTATTGGGTATTACTACCTTCTGAATTGAAATTAATAAAAACATGGTCAACATCTGGTAATTCACGAAGGCCAATGCTGCCTCGCAAAAATGTATTTCCTGTGCTAATGTTCATTTTACTGACTTCAAAATTTGCAACTGTTCCTTTCGCATTTCCATTGACATTAAATGTTCGATGCCAGGAATTTACTTCTGGTGCAAACATGGCAATATCTTCACTACTTACTTTACTGTCTTTTAAATGACAATCAATGCGAACGTTGGTAACAAATTCATCCATGTCATCAAAGAAATCATCATAATGCATGGCATAATAATCTTTTAAATGACTATAAGGTGTTCTTAAATCAAGCTTTGTAAACTCCATGATATGGGAAGTTAACAGCATGTCTGATTTGATTTGTTTTACTTCAAAACCATTTTTTTCCTTTGAACTTAATGTTAAAGAAGCTCGTAAACTGTCATTTTGATAAACTATGTTTTTGAGCTCGCCGTTGATATTGTTGAAAGCAAAATGAAAAGGATCAAAATAATCTGTGAATGGCGCTCGTTCTGTTTCTTTGTCGTTTTGATAAGTTCCATTTGTAATGCTTACTTTTTTTGCAAACAAAGCAAAACCAGTTTTATTGGCATTAGTAGCGAGCGTATTTGTATCTGTTGACGAAGAAGTGTTTTGATAATTGTTTGGCCTGTTTCCCTGATAATCAGTTTGTGCAAACACGGGCTGATTCAATATTAAACTGTTGATGATTATTTTCTCTTTGTCAAGATCAAGAGAATCAATATTGGCTTGTAAATATTTTACAGAACCCAACATGTCTTCGCCTTTCCATTTGTCAATACGATTGAATCGGATGTTATTAAATTCAGCCTTCTTGAATTCAAATTCGATTTGTTTATTGGATTTTTTTGATGATGTACTACCGAAATAATCAACAATAAACTGATAGTTCCAATCTTCTTTAGTTCGCTTTAGATTTACAACGGCGTCATCAAGACCAACATATTTGAGGATGATTTTGTCTTTAGTGAAAAACCAGTCATTGATGTTGATTCTAGCCGCACCTGCATAAAGTAAAGTGTCTTTGGATTGGTCTTCAATCAATAATTTTTTGAACTTGAGTTGGTAAAAGAAGGTAAAGTCTACACTTTCAATACTGACTGTTGTATGTAATTTTTCTGAAAGAGATGATGCTGCTTTCTTAATGATCCAAGTCTGCACTTTTGGAAGATGTAAAATTCCATAAAGCGAAATGATCAAAAAGAGAAGAATCAACAGTATTCGGGACGATATTTTGAGGCCTTTTCTCAGTGAATTAGATTATGTGTAAAATTAACCATTAAAGGCTTAAACACAAAGGACTGAGGGTGATTTATCTCATAATTTTCGTTGGATTAAGGGTTTAACACGCTACGCTGATTTAAGGGTTTAATTCGCTATGCTGTTTTAAAAGTTGAGAATGTTATTCTGTTTGACAACCCTTAAACCTACACATCCCCAAAAAATCTCCCCCAATTCCCTATAGTTTTAATAAATTTACCACCTTAAATAAAAAATATGAAGTCAATTTTCGCTGCATTAATTTGTTTTTTTGCATTGTCAATAAATGCTCAACAGTTAAAATCTCCCGATGAGTTTTTAGGATATAGTTTGGGCACAAAATATACCGTTCATTACAAAATGGTAAACTATTTCAAAATGGCTGCTGCTGCGATGCCGGATAAAATGCAGTTGAAAACCTACGGCACCACCAATGAAGGAAGAGAGTTGCTAATGGCAGTGATTTCTGCTCCAGAAAACATGACTCGCATTGAAGACATCAGAAAAAATAACTTGAGAAACGCAGGTGTGCTTAATGATAAGTCTGGCGATCCTTCTATGCCTACTATAGTTTGGTTGAGTTACAACGTTCATGGAAATGAAACCAGCTCTACAGAAACAGCCATGAAAGTTTTATTTGAATTATTGTCTGGAAAAAATAACGAAGCCAATAACTGGTTGAAAAATACTATTGTCATCATTGACCCTTGTTTGAATCCTGATGGACGCGATCGTTATGTAAATTGGTACAATCAAATCGCTGGAAAAAATCCTGATGTTGATTTAATTTCAAGAGAACACCAAGAACCATGGCCTGATGGCAGAAGTAACCATTACAATTTCGATTTGAATCGCGATTGGGCTTGGCAAACTCAAGTGGAAAGCCGTGCTCGCATCAAAGTGTACAACGAATGGTTGCCACAAGTACATTGCGATTTTCATGAGCAGAATTATGCCGACAATTATTATTTCGCGCCTGCAGTAGAACCTTATCATGAAGTGATTACTCCATGGCAAAGAAATTTTCAGGTAAGCATCGGAAAAAATCATGCAAAATATTTTGATAAAAACGGATGGTTGTATTTCACGAAAGAAGTTTTTGATTTGTTCTATCCTTCTTATGGAGATACCTATCCTGTTTACAATGGTTCAATTGGCATGACTTACGAACAGGCTGGAAACTCAAGTGGTGGTTTGGATGTGAAAGTAAATAAAGACGACACTTTGAAACTCACAGACAGAATTGCACATCATTTCACCACCAGCATGAGTACTATAGAAATCGCTTCTGCAAATGCGATGAAATTGAATCAAGAGTTTAAAAAATATTTTGAAGATGTGAAAACCAATGGTAGTGGTAATTACAAAACATACATCATTAATACTTCCAACAAAAACAGAACGGCTTCGTTGGTTGAATTATTAATGAAAAATAATATCGAATACAGTTATACTAAAACCGGAACTGTAGTTAAAGGCTTCAGATATAATACAGGTAAAGAAGAATCGTACTCAACATCTGCTTCTGATTTATTGATATCAACAATGCAATCGAAAGGAAATTTGGTTAGAGTATTATTTGAACCGCAATCAAAATTAGCGGATTCAGTAACCTATGATATTACAGCTTGGTCTTTACCTTATGCTTATGGATTAGATGCTTATGCGGTTAAAGAAAAAGTTGTAGGACAACCAGCATTAGTAATTGGATATAATAATATTCCTGATAATAACGACTATGCTTACATTATTGAATATAACTCGTTTAAAGAGGGTCAGTTATTGGCAAGCTTATTGAAAAATGGCATCAAAGTAAGGTCAGCACAAAAGAATTTTTCTTTCAATGGAAAAAATTATAACAAAGGTTCGTTGATTGTAATCAGAAAAGGTAACGAAAATAAAATCGGCAACATGTTGAAAATGGTTGGTCAATCGGGTTCAACAATTACACCTGTTAGCTCTGGATTCATGGATGCCGGTGTAGATTTTGGTTCTGATAAAAATCGTTTATTGAATGCGCCAAGAGTGGCCATGTTAACTGGTGAAGGTGTTTCGTCTACGGCTGCTGGTGAGGTATGGCATTTGTTTGATCAAGAACTCGATTATCCAATTCACTTAATCAATGCAAATACAATTGGGAATGAAAGTTTGAAGGATATAGATGTAATCATTTTGCCTGATGGTAATTATAAAATTCTTGCAGACAAAGAAAGTAATTTGAAAAATTGGGTGAGAGATGGTGGCAAATTAATCGCCATCGAAAATGCGGTAACACAGATGGCAAGTGGGGATTGGGGCATTAAATCTAAAAAAGAAAATGAAGAATCTAAAGATGCTTCTTATGCTGATCTCAAACGTTATGAAAACAGAGAGCGTGAGTCTGTTTCTTCAAATATTCCTGGTGCCATTTACAAGTTGAATATAGATGATAGCCATCCTTTGGCTTTTGGATATACTGATTATTATTCTTTAAAAATGAATGCAAACGTTTTTGAATTTTCAAAAGATGGATGGAATGTTGGAGTCATCAAACAAGAGAATGCATTATCTGGATTTGTTGGAAATGCGATCAAATCTAAAATTAAAGATGGAACAGTAATTGGTGTTCAGGATTACGGACAAGGTGAAATTGTTTACTTCGCCGACAATCCAATTTTTAGATGCTTCTGGGAAAATGGAAAATTGCTGATCGCAAATGCAGTGTTTCTGGTAGGACAATAATCAATTTTAAAATACTGTTACTTTGAATAAAATATTTCGTTTGATATGCATTGGATTGTGCTTACATGTCAATGCCATTGCACAAACACCAAAATCTTACACCTCTTCAGAAATTTTATTACAGCTTAAAAAGTTGAATGTGCTGGGTTCGGTGCTATATGTTGCGGCCCATCCCGATGATGAGAACACGCGATTACTGGCATATCTCGCTAATGAGAAATTATACAAAACAGCCTATCTCAGTATGACGCGTGGTGATGGTGGACAAAATTTAATCGGCGACGAACAAGGAATAGATTTGGGATTAATCAGAACACAAGAGTTATTGGCAGCAAGAAGAATAGACGGTGCGGAACAATTTTTTACTAGAGCCTATGATTTTGGTTTCAGTAAAAATCCTGAAGAAGCATTAAGAATTTGGAACCACGATAAGATTTTATATGATGTGGTGAAGATCATCAGGATGAATCGCCCGGATGTTATTATTTGCCGTTTTCCAACAACAGGTGAAGGTGGGCATGGTCATCACACGGCTTCTGCAATTTTAGCGCAGGAAGCTTACGAAGCTGCTGCTGATGCTACAAAATTCCCGGATCAATTGACAGGTAACATCACAACGTGGAAGGCTAAACGCTTGTTGTGGAACACATTTAATTTCGGTTCTACTAATACCCAAAAAGAAGATCAGTTTAAAATTGATGCAGGAGTTTATAATCCTTTGTTGGGTAAAACTTACGGAGAAATTGCTTCATTAAGTAGGAGCCAACATGAGAGTCAGGGATTTGGTGTGCCGGCACAAAGAGGAGCTGCAATTGAATATTTCGCTACCATAAAAGGCGATGCTCCTGTGAATGAATTATTGGATGGCATCAACACGACATGGAATAGAATTGGTCAACAAGATGTTTCAAAAACATTGGATTCTATCATTTCAAATTACGATATCAATAGTCCTGAAAAATCTGTAAAAGGATTGTTTTATTTACAAAGTCTGATTGAAAAAATACAAGATGAAAATTTCTGGAAACAAAAAAAATTGAATGAAATCAATCAATTAATAATAGCTTGCTCAGGAATTTATGCAGAGGCTACAACAACGGAAGAAAAGATTGTAGAGAATGACAGCGCCACGATCAATTTGAATTTATTTTCAAGAACAAAATTGAATGTAACTGATATTGAAGCCAGCTTTAATCAAAAAGTTTTTTCATTAGGTAATGTTGCCTCGAACAAATCGGTGAATCAAACGAAAACTATTTTATTTGATGGTAATCATGGTTTGTCTGAGCCTTATTGGTTGCGTTATGGTAAATCAGAAGGGAGTTTCAATGTGCCTGATACTTTGTTTACAGGAGCACCTCAAAATGTGCCCATTGAAGTTGAATTTTCTTGTAAAATTGATGGTCAGTTCATTCGTTTCAAAAAACCATTACAATTTAAATATACCGATCCTGTAAAAGGAGAATATTATCAGCCTGTGGTAGTGGTTCCTTTATTGACCATTAGTCCAACAACTGCAATATTAGTTACTTCAAATGATAAGCAGGTTAGTGTTAAAACAACAATCAATGCTTTTGCAAAAATTAATGTTTCAAATATTGCATTAAAAAATGCAGTAAACGAAAATAATCAGCCAATAGAAAAAGAAATAACCAAGGATTTGTTTTTTAATAAAAATG
>CALCNY010000010.1 GCA_937897585.1 uncultured Chitinophagaceae bacterium
GCTTGTAGATGAAAATCTTTATCACTTACATGAAGGTAAATTTATTGGTTACAATATTATCATCATTCCTTCCGGCGAAATAAATAAGACACAGACTATTGTTGATAGGATTATAAATCAACTTTTGGAATGGCAATTAAACAAAGATGATTTGATTATTGGAATTGGTGGAGGAGTGGTAACAGATATTACAGGTTATGTAGCTTCCATTTATAAAAGAGGCATTAGGTTTGGGTTAATGCCTACAACTATTTTATCAATGGTTGATGCAGCTATTGGCGGTAAGAATGGCGTTAATGTTGGTTTGCATAAAAATATGATTGGTACTATTTATCAGCCAGAATTTATTTCATACGATTTTACATTTCTAGAAACACTTCCTGATACAGAGTGGGTAAATGGTTTTGCTGAAATTATTAAACATGCTTGTATTTTGGATGCAACTCTTTTCTCACTTTTACAACAACATGAGATCAAGTCATTTCAAAAAGATCAGGATTTGTTGAAGAAACTCATTATTCAAAACATAGACATCAAATTTGGTGTCGTACAATCTGATGTAAATGAAACTGGAAATAGAAAGTTGTTGAATTTCGGTCATACATTCGGCCATGCGATAGAAAATTTACAGGGTATTTCTCACGGAGCTGCAGTGAGTATTGGCATGGTGATTGCGGCTAAATTATCTGAATCATTTTCAGCATTAACAGCTTCTTCAACAATTCAGATTATTGAATTGCTCAAAAGATATGGATTGCCTGTGTTCATAAATGCTGATAGTGATTCTCTTTTTAATCAACTCATTGCCGATAAAAAAAGAACTGGTAATGACATTCAATTTATTCTTTTGAATGAAATTGGCGTCGCAGTTATAAAAAACATATCAATAGACAATCTTAGGTTAGCATATAAAGATATAGTCCAATGATTGCAGTTGTAACCCCTTCTATATTATCGGGCAGTATCAATATTCCGCCAAGTAAAAGTGCCATGCAACGCGCTTGTGCATTGTCGTTATTGAATAATGGGACTACAATTATTTATAATCCAGGAAATAGTAATGATGACTTAGCAGCTTTGGATATTATTGAGAAGTTAGGTGCTACAATTGAACATACAAACAATCAAATAAAGATTATAAGCAACGGTGAGATTCATCCACCATCATTTATAAATTGTAATGAAAGTGGACTCTCTTTAAGGATGTTTACTCCCATCATTGCTATATCCAATGATGATGTAACGATTAGTGGCACTGGTAGTTTGATGAAACGACCTATAGATTTATTTAGCCATTTTTTTGCTGAACTGGGCGTTAGCATTAAATCAGAAAATGGATTGTTGCCTGTTGATATCAAAGGTCCATTACAACCAGTTGATATCGAAATTGATGGCAGCAAGAGTTCGCAATATCTTACGGGGTTATTGTTTGCTTTTGCGAAAAAAGTTGATACACTAACTGTTATCAATGTACGAAATTTGGTGAGTAAGCCTTATATCGATTTAAGTATTCAGCTTTTGAATCATTTTGGCTATAAAGTTGTTAATGAAAATTACCAACATTTTTTGATTTATCCCACCACATCAATAAAGAGAAATATTACTTACACAGTTGAAGGAGATTGGAGCAGTGCTTCTTTTTTTATTGTTGCTGCTTTAGTAGCAGGCGATTTGGCTTTGTCGGGATTGGATGAAAACAGTTGTCAATCTGATAGAAAAATACTCGAAGTGCTTGATCAAATCAATCCCGTTTATTCAATTAATTCAGGTATTTTAAAAATAAAAAAATCATCAGTAATTAACCCATTCAATTTTGATGCAACTGATTGTCCGGATTTGTTTCCTCCTTTGGTAGTACTGGCTTTGGCTGCAAATGGGACATCAGTCATAAAAGGGGTGAACAGATTGTACGACAAAGAAAGTAATCGTACAGAAGCTTTGATGAATCAATTTTCTAAATTAGGAGCAGATATTTTTGTGAAAGACGACAACATGATTATCAACGGAGGCAAAAAGTTAAATGGGGGTATTGTAAATTCGCAACATGATCATAGAATTGCAATGGCATTGGCAGTTGCTGGTTTGATGTCAACATCTGAAGTAGTCATTGAAGATGCGGAATCGGTAAATAAATCATTTCCTGATTTTTTTAATTTATTACAAAATTGCGGTGGGTTAGTAACATTAAAAACATAAACTTTTATTCATGAATAGCTTTGGCAGAATTTTCAGAATCAGCATTTTTGGTGAATCTCATGGCCCGATGGTTGGGATTACGATTGATGGCGTGTTGCCTGGTATTGAATTGACTGATGCTGATTTTACACATAAATTAGAAAGAAGAAAAGGTGGTATTTTACCCGGAACAACACCAAGAAAAGAAGAGGATGCGCCCATCTTTGTTTCCGGATTATTTAATGACAAAACAACAGGCGCACCATTGACCATTGTCTTTGAAAATAAAAATGTAATCAGCAAAGATTATGAGGAATTAAGAAAGATACCACGTCCAGGTCACGCTGATTTTGTGGCTTCGCAAAAATTTAAAGGATTTGAAGATTATAGGGGAGGCGGACATTTTAGTGGCAGACTCACATTATGTCTAGTTGCTGCTGGTGTTGTAGCTGAGAAAATGATCAACAAACTTTCTCCTTCAGTAAACATACAATCTTCAATTGTTGAAATTGGAGGAGAAAAAGAAATCGAATCCGCCATTCAAAAAGCTATTGATGCGCAAGATAGTATCGGTGGCATTCTTGAATGTAAAATATCCAATCTTCCGATTGGTGTTGGCGAGCCTTTTTTTGATTCTTTAGAATCTCTAATCAGTCACGCTGTTTTTGCCATCCCTGCAGTAAAAGGAATAGAATTCGGCTCAGGATTTCAGGCAGCTAAAATGAAAGGCAGCGAACACAATGATGCGCTCATAGATGAATCAGGGAAATATGCGTCTAACCATGCAGGTGGTATTGCGGGCGGTTTATCAAATGGTAATGACATTATTTTCAGAATCGCAGTGAAACCAACTTCTTCAACTCCTCAAGTACAAAACTCTTTAAATACACATAGCGGTGAAATGGAATCTTTTTCAATTAAAGGAAGACATGATTTATGTATCGCACTGAGAGTGCCTCCGGTTTTGGAATCGGTGAGTGCTTGTGTGATAGCGGATGCATTGTTGATGAAATTATAAATAACAAAAAAGCCCTGAGTTAGGATTCAAGGCTTTTTTGTTGTTGTTCATTTTGTTTATTGAAGAAGTAAAACAGTTCCACTTTTCTCTACAATTTCTCCATTTTGATACCTGCCTTTAACTGACCAAACATAAGTACCTATTGGTTGCTTTTTACCTTGATATGTTCCATCCCATCCTTTCAGCCATTTATTTGTTTGGAAGATTAATTGTCCATATCTGTTGAAAATTCTGAAGTAATCAGTGCTGGCTACTTTTACTGGGATTGCTCTAAAGAAATCATTTAATCCGTCACCATTAGGAGTAAATGATGTTGGAACATAGTACCCTGAGTCACGATAAGCCCTAACAAAAACAGTATCGTAACCTAGGCAATGTCCACCTGCTGTTACTATTAGAGTAAATAATTGATCATTTTGAATGGTTATGAAAGGATTACTGATTGCTGGATTGCTGATTATGTTCAAATTCGCTGGACTCCATTCGTAACTATCGCCTCCACTTGCATTTAATTGCAATGGATAGTTTATTTGTGCAATTGTATCTCTACCCGCAAATGCCGGAACTGGTGGTTGTAATGTCACCAACACTTCATCTGTTACAGAATAATTACAGCCATAGTTGTCCGTAACCGTTAGTGTATATAATTGTGTTGAAGTTGGACTAACAGTAGTAATATGATAATTAGGAGTACTGCAAGAATTAGCTGGAGACCAACTGTAATTTACTGTGCCTGAAGTGTCTCTAACTGAGCCTACTAAAATTGTATCACTGTTTTCGTGGCAAACCGTAACATCAGGCCCTGCATATGGTATTGGCTTGTGTAATACATTTACTTTAATAGTATCTTCTCTATGACAAACACCCCAATAGGCTTGAAGGGTATAAATGATAGTGTCAGTTGGTGTTGCAACTGGATTTCTAATCGTGCTATCACTTAATGTATTTGTCAGTGCAGGTGTTGTTAATGTACTCCAATTAAACACAGATGCTTGATTACTTACTTGAGGGAATAATTGAACAGAACTTTCTGCACAGATTGTAGTATCTCTCATCGGTATGATGGTCATGTCATCTATTAAGGTTACAACAACAGAGGTGTTTGTTACACAACCATTCGCATCTTTTACTTTTATGTTCGGATAAGCACCTCCTGAAACAATGAAGTTAGGAGCGCTTTGGTATGTTGCTCCATTATCAATTGAGTAAGTATAGCTAGGTGTTCCATCTGCTGCAGTAACAACAATTGTTCCGTCATTTCCATTACAACCACCAGGTGTGCTGGTAGCGCTAGCCGTTAGTAAAGTAGGTTCTGCTAAAGTTACTGTAGTGTCTTTTGTACAACCCACATTGTCTCTAATTCTGATAGTATGTGTACCTGCAGCAACTGTGTTAAATGAATTTGAAGTTTGATAAGTTACACCTCCATCAATTGAATATTCATAGCTAGGTACGCCACCTGATGGAACGAGCGTGATAATACCATCGCTACCACCTTTACATAAAGGCATGGTTAAACTAACTGTAGTTGTAATGGCTGGATTAGTTGTTAATGTAGTCGTTCCGCTTCCCTGACAACCACTTGTTGTACTCGCAATTGTATAAGAATAGTTTCCAATGGCAAGTCCTGTGAATAAAGGACTTGTTTGTGTAATAGGACTCTGACCTGTAAGTGTTAGTGTATAAGTATAACTATCAGTTACAGAGGGTACAAGAGTAATGGTTCCATCAGAAATATTATTACAAGGAGGATTAACATCTGTACTGGTTACCACTAAGCCAGGGCCTGGTGCAACTGTAGCAGGTACAGTGCCAATACAACCTGAATTATCAGCGAAAGTAGCCACGTGCGACCCTGAGCTAACGTTAGTAAATGTATATGGATTTGCTCCGCTAACTGAAGTGCCGCCGTCAAGTGAGAAGGTATATGGCCCGGTGCCGTTAGTGGCTGTTATAGTAACAGTTCCATTGGTCGCACCTGGACAAGAAGTTGCAGTAGATGTGAAAGAACCTATAAGTCCAGGTCCTGCAGCAACTGTAGCCGGAACAGTTCCCTGACAACCAGAATTATCTGCGAAAATAGCAACATGTGATCCTGAACTAATATTATTAAACGTGTATGGATTTGTGCCAGTAATCGGTGTGCTTCCGTCTATTGAAAATGTATAAGGTGCTGCGCCATTTATTGCGGTTATGGTAACAGTTCCATTTGTAGCGCCTGGACAAGACGTTGGAGTAGAGGTGAAAGATCCAATAAGTCCTGGGCCTGCAGCAACAATTGAACCTACAGTTCCGGTACAGCCTAAATTATCAGTGATAGTAACAAGGTGAGCGCCTGAAGCTACGTTGTTAAGAGTGCGTGGACTTGCACCACTTTGTGCTGTGCCTCCATCAATTGAATAATTGTAAGGACTAACACCATTGTTTACAGTGATAGTTAATGTTCCGTTGGTAGCCCCTGGACAAGATGTTGGTGTAGATGTAAAAGATCCAGTAAGTCCTGGGCCTGCAGTAACAGTTATTGTGGCTGTACCAGTACAACCAAGGTTATCTCTAACGCCAACAGTATGAGATCCGCTGGAAACATTGATGAATGTTGCAGTGGCATTAGCTGCTGCCTGATATGCACCTGCATCTAATGTATAAGTTAGAGGTGCCGTACCATTTGTAGTGGTAACTAAAATTGTACCATTGCTAACCATTGAGCAAGAAGCTGCAGTTGCAGTTGCTGTTGCCGTTAAGCCTGCGCCAGCACCTATAGTTTTTGTTACAGTTCCAGTACATCCTGAAACATCTTTTATGGTTACGGTATGTGAACCCTGAGCTAATCCAGTAAACGTTATTGCTGGAGGTGTTGATGAGGGAACAAAAGGACCTCCATCTATAGAAAATGTATATGGCCCGGTTCCACTGTTTGGAGTAACTGTCATTGTTCCATTCGCAACAGCAGCGCAAGTTGCATCAGTTTTTGTTGCAACACCAGTGATGCCTGCGCCTTCATATACATACATTGTTTTAGTGCCAGTACATCCTGTTGCATCAGAAATAGTAACTGAGTAAGAAGTGCCAAATGCAGAACCTGCTAAACTTGGGAATGTCATTGAAGCAGGAGGAACTGCAATAGGCGTTCCTGTATATCCTGTCAATATAAACGTGTAAGGGCCCGTTCCACTTGTTGCGGTAATTGTAGCTCCGCCGTTATTAAGTCCAGGACAGCTATTTGTAGTAGAGTAAGTAGATGTTATAGCCGTACCAGCAGTAATTACAATTGAAGCAGTTGTTCCGGCGCAGTTATTGGCATCTGTAAATGTTACAGTGTAAGTACCTGCTTCTAAATTATTGAAAGTTGCTGCAGTGTTATTGGTAATTGGACCAGGAACCGTTGCAGTTCCGGTAATGGTAAATGTGAAAGGAGCAATTCCTAGTGTAGGCGTTACTGTTATGGTGCCATCGTTTCTACCAGGACAAGTACAATTGCTGGATGTAGTATTTGATGGTAAACTACTCACTGCTGTTACAGTTATTGTATAAGTGTTGTTACAACCTGTTGCATCTGTTGCAGAAACAGTGTGAGGCCCAACACTAACGCCAGTGAATAAAGGATTTGATTGTGCCGTTCCTCCATCAAGAGTGTATTGATAAGGGGGAGTACCTGCAGCGCTAACAGTGATTGTTCCGGTACTGGCTCCACAAGTAGTTGATGTCATTGTTGCCGTTACCGGAAGTTGAGCTTGTCTGATAACGTGAATCGTGTCCAAACTATAAATAGTTGCATTTGGGTCATCGATTTTTTGGTAAACAGTTTTGATGACGTATAAAGAGTTTGTAGCACTTAGTGGCGGACAAACGTTAGGGAAACTTACACTAAAATTTCCTTCATCTATACGAGTAGTATCACCTGTTGCAACTACCGTTCCAGTTGCATCTAGCAATTGAGTACTTCTGTATAATGGTGGACCTGAAGCTGGAACGAAACGCCAAACTTCATTCATACCAATTGAACCCCAAGGTGCATCAGTAGCCGCTCTTCCTGGAGCCATCATGGCTTGTGTTTTTGTAAGATCTTGAATGCCCACCATACCACGACCTGTATTCCATGATGGACATTGTTCTTTATCAAAAATTATGATTTCAATTAATCCTGTTGATTCGTGTAAAACTATTCTGTGTGTATTTTCAATTTGATTCTGACATGTTGAACTGAATAAAGGAATTTTAAAAAAATTCAATGTCCATCTTCTGTTGGGAGCAGCGCCTGTAACTGAGTATTTAATTGTTCTTGTTGGTGATGTTGTATAATCAGGATCAATGTCATGCCATGGTCCCATGATGATAGCGCCATCATAACTTGCATTAGGTACATTTCCTGCAGATAAACTCCACATGCAATAACCTCCGGCTAATGAGGCGTCAAATGTCAAATATCCATTTGTACCTGCAACAACATTTGAATAATTCGCGCCGTAAAATGGAAAGTTGAATCCTATCGAAATTAAACTTGAATAAGTGTCATCAATGGCAGTAATGAATGCATCTGTACCTACGATGTTAGGATTAGGAATACATGGCTGCACTACATCACTAATATTACCCATCCGATAAGTACTTGTTGAACTTCTAATATCAGGGATTTTTCCGGTGATAGTAAGACAGCTTGAGTTACATCCTAAAATGGTATCTCTCGGACATGTGTAAGACATGTTTTGAGAAAACAATTCGGTTGATAAGATTACCAATAGAATTAGGGGTAAAAATCTTTTCATAATTAAGTGTTATAATATTCAAAAAAGCGCTACAAGATAAGGTTTTTTGAGTGTATTTAGTAGAAATGTCCTATAGTTTTTATATGAAGGGACATCTCCTTAAAAAACCTCGATTTCGTCTGCAAAAAGCCAGGCTTTATTTCCAGCTCCCGGCATCCCAGAAGGGATCATTCCGAAATTAAGTGCCTCAATTTTTAAAAATCTGGTTTTCATGGGCAATACTAACTTGTAAATAAGGTTCGATTTGCCCTCAGGCTCACTTAAAATAGCTGATAATTTATAATCTACGCCATTTTCACTTTCAAAAATACTCACTTGGGAAGGCCGATAGATCCAACTCGCATTTTGTTCAAATGCATGAAATTTTACAGAATCTATACTGATAATCTCTCCTAAATCGATGTTGGCAATCAAATCTGTACCCGAAAATCCCAAAAATTGAGATGATTTAGACATGCCTTTGGTATTTTGAATACCATCCACCAGCGTAATGACGCCGCCAACTGCATAGCTGTTGCTCGGGGGATTAACTAATTCTATTTTTCTGCCGCTAGATTTGTTGATGTTGAATTGCTGGGTCATCCAAGAACTTAAATAGGTTCCTTTTTTATCTTTTATAATCGCTTTGTAATTACCCGAACTTGAAATTTGAACAGGATTTTTGTACTCGATATCTTCCTTGCTGTTTTGGGAATTCACATATATGATTCCTTCAGGATAATTTGAGGTCAATTTCCATTTTATGCCTTTGTAATCATCAGTGGTTATCGTAGGTTGGATATCAT
>CALCNY010000011.1 GCA_937897585.1 uncultured Chitinophagaceae bacterium
ACTACCCAAGAAACGCATTACGTGGATCTTGATTTTTTCAATGAATATAAAGTAATAAACACCGCACCATTATTTCCTCGAATAGGAAAACATGTTTTTAGTTTAGATAGAATTTCAAATAAAAAAAGAGGCGCTGTTACCATTACAAAAATCACAACCTATCGTTATCGCATCAAAGGTTATCAAGATGATGGAAATGGAAATTATGTTTGCATCGATGGTTATCTCAAGCCCATTAAAAAAGGCACGATGAAATTTACTGGTGAAATTACAAGCAGGTTGTCGATCAATAAATGTGAGGATGAATATTACAAGAAAGGCGAGTTTACTTTTTTATGCATTCCAGGAAGAGATTTCTGGCGGTTACAAGAAGCGGATTTCTGTGAGGAAAGGAGGATTGATTATTTGGATGTTTTCTTTTGAGAAATTAAAAATTCAAAATTTAAAATTCAAAAAAAGCTCACATTTTATTTATTAAATTTTAAAAATGCCATATGATAAATATTCCAAAATTTACTTTGTTCGTCTTAATCAGCATTTTGTATTTCACCACACTATGTTTGAATGCAGAAAACAAAATTATTTTGTCGGTGCTGTATGTAATTTTTATATTAGTAGGATTGTATGATTTGGGAAAAGATGAAGTAGAACCCGAAACAAAAAATATAGATAAAGTATGACAATGAAAGAAAAAATAAAATCAGATTTGATTGACTGTTTCATGGCCATTCGTGAAGACGTAAATAATGGTTTTGCCGGTTATTTGGGCAATACAAATGAAGAATTCATCAAGCTCATTGAAACCACCAACCTCAGTGAAGAACAAAAGCAAGAATTCAGATCTTCGATGATTCATGAAGTCTTTGACATGGTATTCTGTGAATTGTATTTCATCAATATGGAGCGTGAGGAGTATGTTAATGGTAGCCAGATTGGTGATGTAAAAATCAGCTTGTCTGAACTGTTTGGGTATCATGATTTGTACCAGCTCTCTGCTGAAGAGCCGCTCAATCTATCTACTATCGATATGTTTACCAATTGGATTATTGAGAACACTCCTGAAGATCATTCATTAGAAACAATATTAATTTCCGATAGGTTGGATGATGGAGATATTGAGTATGTGGAGTACGAGATTGGAATTAAAAATTAAAAAGTAAAAAAATAAAAGTAAAAAGTAAAAATTTAAAATTCAAAAATGGTGTACGACCATTCCACAATTTTGACTTTTGAATTTTGATTTTTGAATTATAACATATGACTGCACAATCACAAGAGAAACTAATTTACAATGGCGTCGAAACGAGCATGGCTTCTGAGCCTTTGGGTTATTATTTAAAACAAAACAAAGTGCCGATTTCGTTATATCCGGCAAACACTGCTTGTTGGCGTGGCTATTATGGCAAGTGGAAAATCGAAGATGATAAATTGTATCTCATCGATTTAAGTGGGAATGGTATTTATTTAG
The DNA here is from genome assembly GCA_937897585.1 of uncultured Chitinophagaceae bacterium. Classification (GTDB taxonomy): domain Bacteria; phylum Bacteroidota; class Bacteroidia; order Chitinophagales; family Chitinophagaceae; genus Ferruginibacter. Next base: position 1,469 of record CALCNY010000011.1, read on the forward strand.
ATAAGGTGGCATTTTCAGAACTGAAAAGATTGTTGAAGCAGCAATTAAAAGCAGGTGCATTTCCACAGAAAGAGCATGGCAAATTGCTCAGAGAAGCTGAGAAAAAATGTAAACATGAATTTGAACTAACTGTTGATTTTTTGTTTCCCGGACAAAAAGAAGTTTTTGCTTCCTGGTTTACCGGCACCATCAGAATTCCTCAGGGTAAACAACTCAATTACATACATGCCGGTTACATGAGCGTGTATGAAGAAGATTTGTTTCTTGAATTTGAAGCAGGGGTTATGAAATCCAGTAAAGTTGTTGATAATAGAAAGAATCCATTTCCGCCGTTTTTTGGGATGGGATGATTGGATTTTTACCGCAGAGAAGGGGAGAATTTAGAGGTTACGCGGAGTTATTTTAAAAGTGAAAAAGATGCCAATGAAATAATTTCATAGAAGCGATATATTATAATTATTTTAGTAGTTTTAGCTCAATTAAAGTTTATCTTTTTCAATGTCATATATCTGCCAAAATTCTTCCTGCGCTATAGCCATTTCCAAAGCAGCATTTCCTGTTCCCATGAATTGCCCGGTTTGCCAACTGCCACTCGTGGAACTGAAAGAAGAGCCTTTACTTTCTGAAGAAGATGAAAAATTGATTTCTTCGTTGCCTTATGTGATTGCGTATCCACTCAAACAAACCTTGCTTGAAAAGCATGCTTGGACAAGAATCAATCTTTTTAAAGATACTTTCCTCAATTATTTGAAATACCTCGGTTTGTTATCAGCTTCCGAGTTTTTTAATAGCAATATCAAAGACAGAGGAGATCGGAAGAGCGTCGTGT
>CALCNY010000012.1 GCA_937897585.1 uncultured Chitinophagaceae bacterium
ATTAAAGAAGATTGGAAATGGAATTAATTATAATTCGGCCTTATCGTTTGCGATCGTATGTTGTAGAATAAGGAATTACTTTAATTTCGATGATACTTAAATCAAAAAATATTGGCAGCAAACACAAAATTTGATCTTACAGATTTTCCTCCTACACCTCGTCAAATTTGGATGAATAAAATCAAGGCATTTGCGGAGATTAAAAGCCTATTGGACTTCTTGAAAATTCTGGCTGTTTATGCAATAATTATTCTTGTGGCATTGCTTCCTGTCATTGTTGGATTTGGTGGTATGTATCTGCAGGAAATCATAACTGGAAGAAGGGCTCATGAAGGCAACAGCTTTTTTGGTGCTGTACCTTGGTTATCATTGATTACATTCCCATTGTGTTTTGGCTTGTTGATTATTTGGACCATCTTGATTATTAAAACCAATATTGCTTATCATAAAGCGAAGAAAATAAAACAATAGTGTTTTTGAATATAGCACCTTCAAATTATTTATTTCCCTTCTGTAACCTTTAATCTTGAATTGGCGATTTCTAAGTTTGCGGCAGCGGACTTATTTCCAGGATTCAATTCAAGTACTTTTCTCAGATCTGTTACTGCTTTATCCCATTCATTAATATTTCCATAAACAACGGCTCTGTTATAATATAAATTGAAGTCATTCTGATTGAATGAAATTGCCTTCGTATAATCTGCAATCGCATCCGTCCATCTTTGTTGATTTGCGTAAGTAATTGCTCGATTAAAATAAATGATTCCAAAGTTTGGATTTATAGTAAGCGCTTTGGTATAATCATCAATTGCTTTATCATACTGATTCAAATAATAATAACAAACACCTCTTCCATAATAGGCCTCTGCATATTTTGGATCGGTTGCTATCGCAAGAGAATAATTTTCCATTGATTTATCTTTTTGTCCAATCGTCCAATAAGCAATTCCCAAATTGTAATAGGCCGCTGCGTGATATTTAGGTCTGATTTCATTCACCTTCGTAAAATCAGCAATCGCGCTGTCCCACTGTTTTCTGTTGCCATACGCATAACCACGATTGAGGTATGGCCTTTCTTTGTTCGGCGACTTCGATGCTGCATCAGACCATAAAGAAATATCGTCTTTCCAGACTTCATTTCTTTGATAAGCAAGAACAGCGTTGATAACAATCAACAATGCAAAAAAGGCAAAAAGCGCATACTTAAATTTATCCCACGCCAAACCAAAAACTCCAGTAGTGAGAATAATAAAAAATCCAAACGAAGGAATGTAAGTTCTATGTTCAAATATTAAATCGGAAATAGGAATAAAACTTGATTCAATAGATAAGGTGATGAAAAACCAGAAAATACCAAATGAAATAATTCTGTTTTTATTGTATAAATAAACTGCAAGAATCAATAACGACAAAAGTATAAATCCATTGATTAGTGTCGGTATTTCAAACAAACTATTGGAAAGATGAAAATCATAATCAACATTTTGGTTTAATGGAATAAACAACAACTGAATGTATTTTACGATTACACTTAATTGAGTAAAGAAATAATTGGCAGGCGTTATGGTATAGCTGTTAAATGTTGATGGCGCTATTGGTTTTAAAACACTTAAAGAGAAATTAGCAAAAATGAAAACAACAAAAGCAACTATGCCAATCATCGCTCCAATCACTTTTTTGTCTTTGAAATTAATAGCGATTGTTTTGGTATTAAAGAAAAAAAGCTCAACTAAAACAATAACTAACGGTAGCGTATAGGCGTTTTCTTTTGTCAGTAAAGCACAAATTGCGGAAATGAAGGCGCCAGCAAAAAGCAAATACTTCACTTTCGATTCTGAAATTCTTGCCTTCATATACATGGCCACAGACATAAAATAAAACATCGCCACCATCGACGCCATTCTTTGTACAATATAAGTTACCGCGCCTGTTGCCAAAGGATGCGAAACAAATAACAACGCTGTGATTAAGGAAATTGATTTAGCATGTTGTGCAATAGGAAGATTTTTCAAAACCGGAGTAGCAAACATTAATCGAGCAATCCAAAAAACAAGACAGGCATTTATTATATGAATCATCAAATTTATCTTGTGATATCCTTCTACATTCAATTCGTCAAAATGATAATTCAAAGCGAAAGAATAGAATGCCAGAAAACGAGAATGGTTGATGTCCCACATCTGCTTAATGTTAGAAAGACTTTTTATGGCTTCGTTGTCGATAATATTATGCTTGTCGTCAAATTGAAAAGAGCAATCAAAAGAGTTGGAATAAATTTTAAATCCTAAAATGATGATTAATAAAATTCCGATACCAATAAATAAAGAGTTATTTGACTTTTGCAAACTGGGTGTTTGAGTTTTAATGTCATTACCCTTTTGCGAAATGTTTTTGTTTGATTTTGATTTGCTCATCTTTTCTGTTTATGATATAACAACAAATAAACGCGTAATATTTTAAGTTGATGATTAAGACAATCTGCCTCCTATTGTTTCTTTGGATAATTATTTACATCGAACACCAAACCTGATAACAACAATTGAAATCCAAGAATGATCAGCAATGATGGAATAACCACCGTTCCTGTTGGAGCACCTATTCCCAACTTTGTGTACTGCTCAAATTTTACAAAGCCAAAGATAATTCCGTATAAAAAAATGGGAGTTCCGGTTAGCAAATACAAGGAACCAATATTAAAATCATAAAGAAAATATTTCTTTACAATTCTTTTTAAAAAAGTAACCAAAAGCTTGGGCGGGAATTCAAATAATGTTTTCGTGCTTGACAATCCTGACACTTCATCACCATATTTTGCTTTCATCGGCACATCAAAAATGACCGTGTTACTAAAATACAATTCAGCAATCATGGAAGTTTCGAAATAATAACGCTTGTGAAGTTTGTCTAAATTGATTTCTGCCAATGTTTCGTTTTTGATAGCAGTAAAACCATTTGTTGGGTCAAAAATATTCCAATAACCAGATGCGGCTTTTATCAAGAAGCTTAATCCCAAATTGCCAATTCTTCTTACAATCGGCATTGATTTGATAGCCTTCAAATCACGAAAGCGATTTCCTTTGGTGAAATCGGCTTTGCCATCTATTAAAGGCTGAATCAATTTAGGAATATTTGCTGCATCCATTTGTCCGTCACCATCCATTTTTATAGAAATATCAGCACCCAGCTCTAATGATTTTTTATATCCGGAAATCATTGCTCCGCCAACACCTTGATTTATGGAATGATTCAAAACATGAACTTTTGGATTGTTAGCAGCAATTTGTTCTAGTATCGATAGGGTAGAATCTGTAGAACAATCATTAACAACAATGACATGACTGATTTCTTGAGGCAGTCCATTTATTACCGCTTCAATATGTTTCGAAACATTGTAACACGGTATGATAACACTAATTTTAATGTCGCTGGAAATGTTCATTGAAAATGTATGCGTTTATGCAAATGTATTATTTTCATGCTTTATTCAATAATTCAAAATTAAAAAGTCAAAAACGTTTGTGACCTTTTTAAATTTTGAATTTTTACTTTTTAATTTATATCGTCTTATTCTGGTTATTTTTACGGAAACGAAATTTTAAACCCTTATTGAATTTATACAATGAAAAAATTTATGCTCGATATCCTATTAGAAGGATTAGACACTGAAACAAGAATGAAACTACTTCCGGAAGAACAGAGATTGGTTAAAGTATTGGAAAGCGATGGAACCATTCTTGATAATTTCATAAAGCTCGATATGTCTGGAATTTATATGGTGGTGATGGCGAATGATCAAGATGATGTTCATGCAAAGCTTTCTGTATTGCCTTACTATCCTTTTATGAAAATTGCGATTACGCCGATTAGGGTGGCGAATAGTGTTAATCAATAAGAACTTTCTTTGTTGTTGTAAAATATTTAAAATGAAAATTTTAGTTTCGATATTATTTCTGTTTTTATTTAAATTTTCAAATGCACAAAATGAAAATTTTCAATTAGTGCAGGATGTTTACAAACAATGGCAGAAGTTCTCATTTAATAATAATGGTCAATGCGGCAGTTTTTTCGTCAATGATTCTATTGATGCAAGTGTTATAAATTGCATGAAAGAAAAATTTCAAAATCATAAGAAATTTTATCATGTTGAAATCAGTGATGCCGGAAAAAAAACGTTGGATTCCATTGAATTTGAAAAAACTGAAACCGATTATATTCTGGAGCAAATTGACAAACTGAATTCCAATCGCTGGCCAGAAAACATCTTTCCTAAAGCCAAAAAAATATCTCCTTATCAGTTTGAGTCGCATTTTGCTTCCGTGAAATTTTTAGATCCAATGGATAGACTGTGTTACAACATTTATACAATTTCCAATCCCATCTTTTTAAGAAATAACAAACTTTGCATTTTTTATAATGAAGAAAAATCTTTTTCAAATGTTGAAGGAGCGTTTTGCATTTATGTTTATAAGAAGAAAGCTTGGATGAAATTCGCAAAATATTGGAAGTTAATACCAAGATGGCATTTATTACTGCCGGAATGGGTGGT
>CALCNY010000013.1 GCA_937897585.1 uncultured Chitinophagaceae bacterium
TTGTTACCAACCTCAAGGATTATATATTTCTACGCTTAATAATGTTGTAAAAGCAGATTCTTGTACTATAAATTTTTACACACCAGAATCTAATTTAATGACCTGGGGTTTTGTAAAATACAATAATGTAAATATCAAACCGATTGCAGAACTTACAACTTTGCCGAAGTATTATTATGTATTCAATCAGGTTCCTAATACTGGAATTGGAACAAGGAATTTAGGTGCTATTTCATTTCAACCTAATAGTGCTTCTAATAATTATGGTATTCTAAAATACTTCAACACTTCAAGTCGAAGTAATGAAATAATTCGTAACTATTATTTGAATAATTGGAATAACGGAGTATGGAGTCAAGAAGGATATTCAAGTTTTAATAATATCGAAGTAGCTGCAGATGTTAATGATTTACATCTTATCAATGCTATGCAAGAATATGGATCTGTTTGGAACCCAACTCCATATATTGGTTACTTAACAAGTACAAATGCGGCTAATATTAGATCAATCAATTCTAAAGCCAATGCATTGGGATTAGTTGGTTTTAATAAAATTGAAAAGTTATCTATAAATGCGGTTCAAACCAATGAAAGAAACGCAACATTTAATACAAGTGATTTAAATCTCTTTCATAGTAATAACATAGATACATTGATGTTGAATGGAAGACCAGGGTCATACTCTAAAATTGGTAATGGCTCAACGGTGAATATCAATAAATATTTTGCGATTGCAGATGGAGATTCTACCATAACATTCCAAAGTCCTCAAGTAATTGATACCGTAATGGGATCATTTACCAGAAGAAATGGAACATCAATGATAACTTCCGGAGGTATTGTAAATTTTGCATCTACTATAGGCGTTTGTGCCAAAGGAGTAGGTGTGAAGGATTTCAAAGCTCAGGGAAGCAATAACCTGGTTGCATTCAATGGTAATCTTGGTGGCAACACTGGATGGAGATTTGTGAATGAAGATTCAAGTGCAAAAGTAACCATCAGCAACAACTTTGGTACATCGGTTATTTGTAATAATACACCAGTAACCTTTACTGCTGCTTATACTGGAGCCAGTGATTCGGCAAGGGTTTACAACTGGTTTGTAAATTCAATATCAAAACAAAACAGCACAGCCAATACTTATACAAATTCGAATTTGGTTAATGGAGATACGGTAATGTGTATTATGTCTTATGTGCCTTTAGATTTAAATAGTTGTGGTTATGCAGATACAACGATGAGTAATAAGTTGATCATGTCTATTGTGACAAGACCAACCGTACTCATCAACAATGCATTGACATCTACTTCAGAAATTTGTTATGGAACAACCAAAACACTTAATGCAAGTGGTGCAGCAAGTTATACTTGGACACCTTCAACAGCTTTGACTGTGAGTGGTTATGCTACCAATAGTATCAGGTATATTAAGTTTTCGTGCACAAGTTCTTCTGATGCAGGTCAGGTAAATGTTTATGAAATCCAAGCATATAAAAATGGAGTAAACATTGCATTAAATAAGACTGGCTATGCAAATAGTTATTATGGTAGTACTGGCAATTGGGATAATACTGGAAAATATGCTATTGATGGCAACAATGATACACGTTGGTCAAGCGACAGAAACAATCCTGGTAATGCTAGTGTAACAAATCCTCATTACATTGTAATTGACTTACAAAATACATATTCGATAGATAGTATCATTTTATTCACTGGTCTTTATTTCTCTCAAAATTTCACTTTTTCAGTTTCTGCTGATGCTAATAGTTGGGTTTCAATTGGTCAAGGTACTATCACTAATACGCCAATAACCTATCGAATGAATTCGATAAACTTAGCTGGAACGGGGGTTTACGCAGCTCCATCTACTTTTGTAGCAGCACCACTTACATCAACTACATATACCGTTACCGGGTTGAGTACTTCAGGTTGTACCAATACGGCTACAACTACAGTTAATGTGTTACCTCAAATGTTTGTAACGGCAACTGCAGATAGCGCTATCAGATGTAATACTGGAACAACAACAATTACTGTTGCGGCTTCTGGTGGAACGCCATTGTACACAGGTACAGGAAATTACAGAGTAACTGCAGGAACTTACAACTATACTGTTACAGATAGTAAGTCTTGTGCTTTAACTGTGCCAATTACCATTGCACAGCCTTCAGCAATTGTTATTTCTAAAACCATCATCAATACAAGTATTTGTCATGGTGGAAATGATGGATCAATGGTGGTAACTGCTACCGGTGGTACAGGTGCAAAAACATTTGCAATATCACCTGCAGTAGGAAGACAAGATTCTACTGGTTATTTCAACAATTTAACAGCAGGTACTTATACGATTACTGCGACTGACGCTAGCGGTTGTACGCAAACGCAAACAGCTACAGTAGGTACTAATTATCCTTCTACGAATACAATCAGTGCGGGTAGTACAACGGCGTTCTGTTTGGGAGGTTCGGTTACTTTAACTTCGGTATTGCCAGGTGGCGCTACTGCTGCATCTTATGCAGGAGGTAGAATTTGGTCTACTGGTGCTACTACTAGCTCAATCGTTGTAACGGCTTCTGGATCTTATTCAGTAAGTATCATCGATGAAAGAGGTTGTGTGGGAACTACAAGTGCAGCAACAGTTGTAACGGTAAGTCCTACCACAGTTACAGGAACGGCATCAGGTGCGAGCACAGTTTGTTATGGAACCAACAGTACACAATTGAGTCTTACCGGAAATGTAGGAACCATTCAATGGCAATCTTCTACTAACGGTACCACATACAGCAATATATCAGGTGCTACTTCAGCAACTTATACGGCTACAAATTTAACAACAACAACTTATTACAGAGCAGCTGTTACAAGTGGAACTTGTCCTACTGATTATTCAAATGCTCAGATTGTGACAGTAAACCCAAGTACAGTTGCAGGAACAATAGCGGGAGCAAGATCAGTTTGTTATGGTACCAATACAACAACACTTACTTTAAGTGGTAATGTAGGCACTATTCAATGGCAATCATCTGCTGATAATATTTCATTCAGCAATATTGCTGGAGAAACTTCTTCAACTTATGTGGCTGCAAACTTAACAGCTACTACTTATTACAGAGCCGTAGTAACCAGTGGTGTATGTAATTCAATAAATACACCTTCAGTAACCATGGTAGTTATTCCTAATTTACCGGTAAGTGTTAGTATAACTTCAAGCGCAACAAATAACGTCATCTGTTCTGGTACCGGAGTTACATTTACGGCAACTCCAACGAATGGTGGTACAACGCCAGTATATCAATGGAAACTGAATGGTAATAACGTAGGTACTAACAGCACCACATACACGACATCAACATTAGTCAACAATGATGTTGTAACAGTCGTAATTACATCAAATGCAATTTGCGCCATTAATAATCCGGCGACATCTAATAGCATTACAACTACAGTGAACCCATTACCAGCTATTCCTGTTGTTACCAATGGGGCGAGATGTGCAACTGGAACGGTAACATTAAGTGCCACTTCAGCAGCAGGAACTGCGGTGGATTGGTATAGTTCATCAACAGCCACTTCGCCATTCTTAACAGCATCGAATACATATACTACACCTTCGATTTCTACTACTACTTCTTATTATGTAGTAGCAAGAGATTTAGTAACGGGATGTTTGTCTTATGATGTTGCTGCAAATAACAATGCTTTGAATTTTGATGGAGTTGATGATGTTGTTGAATCGCCATCAATTGGTAATACAACTTCTATAACATTTGAAACATGGGTTAAATTTGATCAGTTAAATGGTTTTAGATTCTTAGCTGCTAAAAGAGATAATAATTACGGAGCAGCAAATTATGAGCTAGGAACACAAGGAGCAAACATGTATGGCGCATTTTATTTTACACCGTCTGGCTATGTTCAATTTAGAGGTTCAACAACATTGGTTACTGGACAATGGTATCATTTGGCTTATACTTTTAGTTCTAATTACGCTGCTTTTTATTTAAATGGCGTATTAGAAGCTGCTCAAACATTCTCAAATCAACAATTGAATAACAATCCGCTTCAAGTATTTAGAATGAGTGGAGGTACATCAAGAACATTAGATCTATTTAGTGGTACATTGGATAATTATCGCATTTGGAATGTAGCCAGAACACAAGCAGAAATTGCAGCAAACATGAATAGTGTAATTAGTTCTGCATCTGGCTTAATTGCATCTTATGATTTCAATCAAGGAACCGCACAAGGAAGTAATGTAGGAATTACTACATTAACAGACAGAAGCGGTAATGGAAACAATGGTACATTATATGGTTTTGCTTTAACTAGAGCTTCATCAAACTGGGTAAGTGGTGTTGTATCAAATTCAAGAACTACAGTTACAGCAACGGTCAATCCATTACCAACTGTTACATCATCTAATTATGGTGTTGTTTCAAACGGTAGTGCTTTGTTAACAGCTACTGCTAGTGCTGGTGCTAAGATTGACTGGTATGCTAACGCGACAGGAGGCACAGCTTTGGCTACTGGTACAAATAATTTCAATACGCCAACAACTGATACAACAGCTACTTTCTATGCAGAAGCGAGAGATACAATTACAGGTTGTGTTTCATTGGTAAGAACACCAGTATCAGCAAGAGTTAGACCTACAACTGGATTGATATCAATAGATCAGACCATTTGTAATGGTGGAGATCCCGTTGCATTTACAAATACAACAGCAGGTACAGGAAGTGGCACAATAACTTATCGTTGGGAGAGCTCAACAAACAACTGGACTTCTTTCAGTGTGATTTCAGGAGCTACTGCAGCTACCTACGACGTGCCTGGTGGTTTAACAACAACAACACAATACAGAAGAATAACAATATCTACTTTGAATGGAGTAGCAGTAGAATCGGCGGTTCCAACAATAGTTACCGTTACGGTACAAGCGATTCCTACAGCAGGTAGTATAGCTGGAGATCAAACCATTTGCAATGGTGGAGATCCGGTTTCATTTACAAATACAACAACTGGTACAGGAAGTGGAACAATTTCTTATCGTTGGGAAAGCTCAATCGACAACTGGTCAACTTCTACAACAATTGTTGGTGCAACTTCAGCTATCTATGATGTTCCATCAGGATTGACTACTACAACAAAATACAGAAGATATACATTATCTACTTTAAATAGTGTAGCCTGTGAATCAGTTGCATCTAATTCAATAACTGTAACAGTGCAAGCGGTTCCAACAGCTGGAACAATATCTGGTAATCAAACTATCTGTTATGGTGGGGATCCTGTAGTATTTACAAATACGACTTCGGGTGCTTCAACTTCGGTAGGTGCTGTAATTTCTTATCGTTGGGAAAAATCAAATGACAACTGGTTGACGTCTTCAACAATTGCAGGCGCAACATCAGCTACTTATGATGTTCCATCTGGTTTGACATCAGTTACACAATATAGAAGATATACCGTATCTACATTAAACAGTGTTGCATGTGAATCAGTTGCTACAGAATCAATAACGGTATCTATTAGTCCTACATCAGTTGCTGGTTCTATTACCGGTGCACAAACTGTTTGTTATGGAAAAAATACAACCACACTTACTTTAGTTGGATATGTAGGAATCATTCAATGGCAGTCGTCATCAAACAATACTACGTTTACAAATATTAGCGGTGCAACTACATCAACTTATGTTGCAGCTGATTTAACTGCTACAACTTATTACAGAGCTGTAGTGACGAGTGGTGTTTGTGCATCAGCAACAACATCATCAGTAACCGTTGCTGTAAGTCCAGCTACAATTGCAGGAACAATATCAGGTGCGCAAACAGTATGTTATGGTACAAACACAACTACACTTACATTAAGCGGAAGTGTAGGAACTATCCAATGGCAGTTGTCTTCAGATAACACATCGTTTATTAATATCGCAGGTGCAACAGCAACAACTTATGTAGCGTCGAGCTTAACAGCAACTACATATTACAGAGCAGTTGTAACCAGTGGTGTATGTGCTTCAATAAATACAGCTTCTGTAACAGTGGGAGTTAGTCCTACAACAGTTGCAGGTACTATATCAGGTGCTCAAACAGTATGTTACGGAACGAATACAACCATACTTACATTAAATGGAAGTGTGGGTGCGATCCAATGGCAGTCGTCTTTAAACAATACAACGTTTACCAATATCAGTGGTGCAACAACTTCAACTTATGTTGCCAACAACTTAACATCAACTACTTACTACAGAGCAGTAGTTGTGAGTGGAGTATGTTCGACATTGAATACGTCTACAGTAATGGTAACCGTTAGTCCGGCTACAGTTGCAGGTACAATATCTGGAGCTCAAACGGTATGTTATGGAACGAACACAACCACACTTACATTAAGTGGAAGTGTGGGTACAATCCAATGGCAGTCGTCTTCAGACAACACATCGTTTACTAATATCGCAGGTGCAACAGCAACCACTTACGTAGCGTCGAGCTTAACAGCAACAACCTATTACAGAGCAGTTGTAACCAGTGGTGTATGTGCATCAATAAATACAGCGTCGGTAACAGTAGGAGTTAGTCCTTCTACAGTTGCAGGTACAATTACTGGAGCAACTGAAGTATGTTCAGGTACAAATAGTACAGTTCTTACTTTGGAAGGAAGTGTTGGAGCCATCCAGTGGAAATCATCTACTGATGGTGTCAACTTTACAAATATCTCAGGTGCAACAGGAAGTACTTATACAGCATCAAACTTAGTTCTAACAACTTATTACAAAGCTGTTGTTACAAGTGGTGTGTGTAGTTCAATTGAAACGCCTGTTGTTACCATGGTTGTTCATTACGCAACACATAATGCATTTACAGCGTCAAATTGTAATTCATATCAATGGAACGGAACTACCTATACTAACAGTGGTGTGTATACATACAACTACTCAAATACATTTGGTTGTGCTTCTGTAGATACGTTACACTTAACTATCAGATACAGCAATAGCAGTGATACAACTGCTTCTATTTGCGATAGTTTCAAATGGTTGGGAACTACTTATACTACAAGCGGCAACTACCAACATATGTTTACAAATGTTTCAGGTTGTGATAGCTTGGTAACCTTACATCTGACCATCAGATACAAAACCACTTCAAGTTTGGTAACATCAGCATTGAACAGTTACACTTGGAATGGTAGCACTTATGAAGAGTCTGGTGTTTATACTTTCAACACAACAAATGCGGTTGGTTGTGATAGTATAGCTACTTTAATATTAACTGTAAATGCAACAGATACTTCATCATTCGTTGCAAGTTCATGCGACAGCTACACATTACCGTGGGGTGATGTAGCAACAGTGTCTGGTGATTACGAATTCCATTATTCAAATCACAATGGATTTGATAGTTTGGTAACCGCTCACATCATCATTAACAATAGCGTTACGAAGTCAGTAGATACTACAGGATGTGATAGCTTTGTAATGCCTTGGGGTGAGGTGACTACTCAAACGGGTTCTTTCAGCCATCATTATCAAACAATACATGGTTGTGATAGCTTGGTAACTTTCAATGTAACCATGTATCAAAGTCAATCATCTTCATTCGATGCGGTTTCTTGCGATAGCTACACATTGCCTTGGGGCGAAGTAGTTACAGCAACTAGTGATTATACTCATCATTACGAAACCGTTCATGGATGTGATAGTCTGGTTACAGCTCATATCTTGATTAACCGTAGTACATCATCTTCATTCAGCGCAGCAGGATGTGATTCATATACCTTGCCTTGGAATCAGGTGGTAGTATTGTCTGGTGATTATTCTCATACTTATCAAACGGCAAGAGGATGTGATAGTATTGTAACAGCTCATATTTCTATGAGTTACAGAACAACAACAGAATTTGCAGCGTCTAGCTGTGATAGTTATACATTGCCATGGGGAACTGTGATTACAACAACCGGAAACTATACTCATCATTACACTACAATAAATGGTTGTGATAGTTTGGTTACGGCTCATGTAGCCATGAATTATAGCATTGCTACTTCATTCAATGCCACATCATGTGATAATTATTTATTGCCATGGGGAACTCAGGTGAATGCAACTGGTGATTATACGCATCATTATTCAACTATCAATGGTTGTGATAGTTTTGTTACAGCTCATGTTGTAATCAATCATAGCAATCAAAGTGAGTTCAATATTGTGGGATGTAATACAGTAACATTGCCTTGGAGTGAGGTGGTTACTTTGAGTGGAAATTATACTCATATTTATACGAATACAAAAGGATGTGATAGTACGGTAACAGCACACGTTACCATTAATTCATCAATGGGTTCTGATTTCAGTGAAGTGGCTTGTGATACTTATACCTTGCCATGGAATGAAATAGTAACAACTTCTGGTGTATACCAACATAATTATTATACAACATCTGGTTGTGATAGTTTGGTAACTGCACACATCACTATTTTAGCAAGTACATCAGGCGAATTTACTGATGAGGCATGTGATAGTTATTTATTGCCATGGGGCGCAACTGTAACTACAACTGGAAACTACCAGCATCATTATTTGAATGCTGTTGGTTGTGATAGTTTGGTTACCGCACACATAACAGTTCATCAAAGTCAATCAAGTCAATTTACTGCCACAGGATGTATGATTTATACATTGCCATGGGGTGTTGATGTGATTGAGTCAGGAGATTATGTGTATCATTATGAAACTGTATTTGGATGTGATAGCGCAGTTACTGCTCACATCACAATTTACAGTAGCAGATCTTCTGAATTTGATATTACATCATGTGATTCATATTCATTGCCGTGGGGTGCAAATGTTACGTTGAGTGGAAACTATTATCATACTTATTCAACAGTGAATGGATGTGATAGTATTGTAACTGCACATGTAACTATTCGTTACAGCAATACAAGTGGATTTAATGTTGTTTCATGTGATAGCGCAAGAATGCCATGGAATCAGTTAGTACTTATTTCGGGTGATTATTTGCATCATTATACAAATCAATTTGGTTGTGATAGTGCTGTAACGGCTCATGTGATAATTCACAACAGTTCTAGTACAGAATTTAGTGCAAGCAATTGCAACAACTACAGTTTGCCATGGGGCGCTTTAGTAACAACTTCAGGTGATTATACTCATCATTATGTATCTCAATATGGTTGTGATAGTTTGGTAACTGCTCATATTTCAATACTGCCAAAAATTACAGTTACACAAATAGTAACAAGTTGCGATAGTTATATGTTGCCTTGGGCGCTTAACGTAACGGTAACTGGAGCTTATAGCAGAAAATACGTTAATCAATATGGTTGTGACAGTATCGTGATTTATAATGTAACAATTCGACATAGTGCAGTTTCATTATTTACTGCGTCTAATTGCGACAGTTATACATTGCCATGGGGTACTATTGTAAATACTTCTGGAGATTACACTTATCATTACCAAACAACTTATGGTTGTGATAGTATGGTTACAGCTCGTATTACTATTTACAACAGCAAGACTAAAGTAATCAACGTTTCAAGTTGTGATCGTTATACATTGCCATGGGGAATTGTTGTAACCACAACAGGAAGTTATGTAAATCATTATAGCACAACAAATGGTTGTGACAGTATGGTAACTGTTAATGCAACAATTAATGCTTCTTATCAAACTTCATTCAATGCGCATGGTTGTGATAGTTATAACTTACCATGGGGACAAGTAGTTACTAACACAGGTACTTATACTCATATCTATCAAAGTATAAAAGGATGTGATAGTATCGTAAGAGCTAATGTTGTAATTACTTATAGCTATGCTACAGAATTTACAGACGAAGCTTGTGCTGAATATGTACTTCCTTGGGGTGTAACAGTAACGGCTAGTGGTAATTATGTGCATCATTATTCAACCATTGATGGTTGTGATAGTATGGTAACAGCTTATATCACCATACATCCGAATACAAATTCTACAACCAATGCAACGGCTTGTAATTATTATAACTGGTCGATAGATGACAATGGAAGTGGAATGACTTATACCGAATCAGGAACATATACTTATGAGTCGGTTAATGAATTTGGTTGTACTCATATTGCAACATTGAATCTTACTATCAAGCAACCATCAAGCAGTATGACAGATGTAACCATTTGTACAGTTGCTTTACCATACACATGGAATGGTAATCAGTATACCGAATCTGGCTTGTATGATGTGACGTTAGTAAGTGCTAATGGTTGTGATTCAATTGCAACATTGAATTTGGTTGCGATTAACTTCGATATAGATACCATTGTTGGTAATAAAAATGCTTGTGCTTATTTAGGTACAACAACTGCTGACAATGCTACTTATTCTATAGCAGCAACAAATGCTTCAAGTTATGTATGGACTATCCCAGCAAATGCAACGTTAATTTCTGGTCAGGGTACAAATGCCATTACGGTTCACTATGCTGCTGCATTTACAGGAGGTAAAGTGAAAGTTGTTGTAGCCGGCGTTTGTGGATCAGTGTTAGCAGATAGTATCAATATAACAAAATCATTAGCTCCTGTGCCAGGATTGATTTCAGGAACATTGGCAGTTTGTCCTACTATTACAGGTGAGACATACACCATTAATCCGGTAATTGATGCCAATAGTTATACATGGTCGGTGCCAACAACTTGGTCAATTGTATCAGGTAATGGAACGAATCAGATTTCTGTATTAACCGGTGCATCAGGAAGAAATGGAAATATTTCAGTGGTAGCAGTGAATGGTTGTGGATCAAGCGCGGCTGATACTTTAGCTGTAACAGTGAAGCCTGGTACACCGGCTGTTCCTGGAACAATTAGTGGTACTGCTGTTCAATGTCCAAGTTTAACTGGCAAATTGTATAGCATTGCTGCGGTTCTTAATGCAACAACTTACAATTGGACAGTTCCTACTGGATGGGTAATTACTTCTGGTAATGGAACATCATCAATTACTGTGAATACAGGAAATAGTGGACAAAACGGAAATATCACGGTAACAGCTGGAAACAGTTGTGGAACAAGTGTGGCTAAAACATTAGCTGTTTCTGTTAGTCCTGCAACACCTCCTGTACCAGGAACTATAACTGGAGCTACAATTGTATGCCCTTCTACAACAACAAATGTTTATTCAATCTCAGCAGTGAGTTATGCTACAAGTTATACTTGGACAGCTCCAACTGGCTGGACAATTACTGCAGGTCAGGGAACAACAAGTATTACAGTTTCTGCAGCTGCAACAGCGCAATCTGGTAGCATTACGGTGAAATCAGTGAATAGTTGTGGAACAAGCGTTGCTAATTCATTGGCAATAACTGTCAGTCCAACTACACCAGCTACGCCAGGTGCTATCACTGGAACATTGGCTCAATGTCCTTCTGTTTCTGGTTTGGTATATTCAATTGTTGCTGTTACAAATGCAACGTCATATAATTGGACAGTGCCAACAGGATGGACAATAACATCTGGTGCTGGTACAACATCAATTACAGTAACAAGTGGTTTGGAAGCTCAGAATGGAAACATTACAGTGACTTCACAAAACAGTTGTGGAATCAGTGTGGCGAGATCAGTTGCGGTAACTGTTAAACCAGGTACTCCAATAATAACTGATCAAATATCTGGAAGTGCAGTACAATGTCCTTCATTAACAGGTCAGGTTTATACTATACCTCCTGTTTTGAATGCGACATCTTATTCATGGACTGTACCAACAGGATGGACGATTACAGCTGGTAGTACAACAAACTCAGTTTCTGTAACAACAGGAACCTTAGCACAAACCAGTGCAATTACTGTGAAAGCAATTAATTCTTGTGGAACAAGTCTTGCTCAATCTATGACTGTAGTAGTGAATAATGCTAAGCCAGCAACTCCTGGTTTAATTACAGGTTCAACTTCACAATGTTCGTATTTGCCAGGTCAGATATACAGTGTAGTTGCGGTAGCCAATGCTACTTCTTACAACTGGGTTCTTCCAACAGGATGGGTGATTACTTCAGGTGATGGTACATCTTCAATAACAGTAACTACAGGTAGTGATCTACAAGGTGGAATCGTCAGTGTAGCTGCTGTAAACAGTTGTGGAATCAGTGTGGCAAGAACAACAACGGTTACTATGAAGCCAGGAACTCCTGCAACGCCTAGTGCAATAACTGGTTCAATTAATCAGTGTACAGGCTTAACAGGTCAAACATATAGTGTGCCAGCAGTTGCCAACGCTACTACTTACACTTGGACAGTTCCAACAGGTTGGACTATAACATTAGGTAGTACAACAAACTCGATTACAGTGAGTGTTGGTAGTACAGCTCAAAGCGGAGATATTTCTGTAAAAGCTAACAATACATGTGGAACCAGCGCGGCAAGTATATTAAGTGCGGTTGTAAGTCCAGGAGCACCTGCAACACCAGGAACAATTACTGGTGCAGCTACTGTTTGTCCGGGTACTTCAACTACAACTTATACAGTTGCTGCTGTAGCTAATGCCACAGTTTATAATTGGGTATTGCCTTCGGGTTGGTCTATTGCAAGTGGTGTAAACACAAACTCAATAACTGTTGCAGTTCAGCAGGGAGCTTCTAATGGTACCATTAGTGTATCAGCTGGTAATTTCTGTGGAACTAGTGCGATCAGAACATTAACAGTAAGTGTTAATGCACCAATACCTGCATCTCCTACATTGATTTCTGGAATATCTGCACAATGTCCATCGTTGACATTACAACAGTACTCAATAGGCGCTGTTTCAAATGCAACAACTTACACTTGGACAGTACCTACAGGTTGGTTGATCACTGCAGGTAATGGCACAACTATTGCCACAGTGAAAACTGGTTTAACAAGTCAAAATGGTAATATTGCCGTAACAGCGAGCAACTCATGTGGAGTAAGTGCTCCAGCATATTTAGGTGTTACTGTTCTTCCAGCCAAACCGGCAACTCCAGGTGTGATTACTGGTGTAACTTCTCAGTGTGGTGGAATTTCAGGAATAGCATACAGCATTGTTGCTGTTGCTAATGCTACGGTTTACAACTGGACGCTTCCGGCAGGATGGTCAATTGCATCTGGTGCAGGTACTAATTCCATTACCGTTAATTTAAGTAATGTAGCAATTACCGGAACTGTTAGCGTTACAGCAGGAAATAGTTGTGGTGTGAGTGTCGCAAGAACGCTTGCAGTAACTATCAAGCCAGCCAAACCATCAACACCAGGTGCTATCATCGGTAGCGCTGCTCAGTGCCCAAGCTTGACAGGTCAAGTTTATACAGTGGCAGCAGTAACAAATGCTACAAGTTATACATGGACAGTTCCAACAGGATGGACAATAACTGCTGGTGCAGGAACAAACAGTATTACAGTTAACACCGGTCTTGTGAATCAAAATGGAAATATATCAGTAACGGCCACCAATACATGTGGAACCAGTACGGCTTCAGTATTAGCTGTAACAGTTAATCCCGGAAGTCCTACAACTGCTATAGGAAGTATAACTGGTTTAACAACACAGTGTCCTTCTTCACTTGGTGTGGTTTACGGTGTAGCAGCAGTAGCAAATGTTACAACTTACAACTGGACATTACCAACTGGTTGGTCAATAATATCAGGAGCAGGTAGAAATGTGATTACTGTTAATGTGGGTTATTCTGCTCAAAATGGAAACATCACAGTAGTAGGAGCAAATAGTTGTGGATCAACTGCAGTAAGCTCACTAGCCGTTAATGTAAATCCACCAACACCAATTGCTCCAAACAGTATCGCCGGTACAGATGCACAGTGCCCTGGAAATACAAATCAAGTGTATTCAACATCTGCAATAGCAAATGCAACTTCATACCAATGGACAGTTCCTACAGGATGGACAATTACTTCAGGTGCAGGTACAAATAGCATCACAGTAACAACGGGATCAGCGAATCAAAACGGAAACATCACCGTTGCTGCTTCTAATTCATGTGGTGTAGGTGCAGCGATGAGTTTGCCTGTAGTAGTTAATCCTGCAGTGCCTGTTACTCCTGCATCAATATCTGGATTAGCCACACAGTGTCCTAATTTAACTGCTCAGGCATATAGTGTAAATGCAGTGCCAAATGCAACTTCATACAATTGGACATTGCCTTCAGGATGGGTAATAACATCAGGGAATAATACTTCCAATATTTTGGTTGCGTTAGGAGCTAATGCGCAAAATGGTGTAATGACAGTTTCAGCAACAAATAGTTGTGGAACAAGTTCATTAACTAATTTAACAGTCATCGTTAATCCTGCAACACCAATCGCACCAAAAGCTATAACAGGACCAACAAGTCAATGTATGGGAGTTGACAACATAGTTTATAGTGTAGACCCTGTATTGAATGCTACCTCTTACAATTGGAATGTTCCAACTGGTTGGGTGATTACATCAGGTACTGGAACAAACAGTATAACAGTTTCAACAACTAATCTTGCTCAAAATGGTAACATCACTGTATCAGCTTCGAACAGTTGTGGTACAAGTGACATAAATGTACTTGCAGTAACAGTTAATCCATTAACGCCTGTAACACCAGGTTTAATTTCAGGAACTGTTAACCAATGTGCCGGTTCTGCTAATCAGGTTTATGCAGTAGATGCAGTTCCTAATGCAACAAGCTACACTTGGTCAGTACCAAACGATTGGAGTGTTGTTTCTGGAAATACCACTCAATCAATTATTGTAAACGTGGGTAGCTCAATTCAAACCGGATCTATTACAGTTAGTGCTTCAAATATTTGCGGAGTGAGCGTAACCAGTTCATTACAAGTAATGACAAATCCAGCAATACCAGCGAGACCAGGAATGATATCAGGAATTGGTACTCAATGTGCTAATCTGACAAATCAAGTATACAGCATAGATTCAATATCAAATGCAACAAGTTATTCATGGTCAGTGCCGACGGGTTGGATCATTATTCAAGGTCAAGGTACTCCTTCGATAACTGTAACTACTGGAAGTCCTGCACAAAACGGAAATATCACAATCAATGCATCAAATAGTTGTGGTACAAGTGCATCAAGTGTTCTAGCGGTAACTGTTTTGCCAGCTACACCAAATACTCCAGGAGCTATCTCTGGATTAACCAATCAATGTGAGGGTACTGCATCACAATTATATAGCATCACTGATGTTGCCAATGCAAGTACATACACATGGACAGTTCCAACAGGATGGACCATTACTTCAGGTGCTGGTACAAGAATGATAACTGTAACTGCAGGAACTGCTGGTCAAAATGGAAACATCACAGTAACCGCAAGCAATTCATGTGGTACAAGTCTTGCTTCAAGCTTGTCAGTTGTTTCAAATCCAGTAGCACCAACTGCTCCTTTAGCAATAACAGGAACAGCGGTTCAATGTCCTTCTCTAACGAATCAGGTATATTCTGTTGTGGCAGTTGCCAATGCATCTATTTACAACTGGTCGGTACCAACAGGTTGGACAATCACATCAGGTGCTGGTACCAATAGCATAACAGTAACCACAGGTATTGCTGGACAAAATGGCAACATTTCTGTTACCGCTTCAAACAGTTGTGGAACAAGTGCAGCTAAAACACTATCAGCTTCTATCAGTGGTGCCGTTCCTGCAACACCAGGTGTAATTACTGGTACTGCATCACAATGTCCAAATCTAACAGGTCAATCATATGTTGTAGCTGCTGTTACAAATGCTACTTCATATCAGTGGACAGTGCCAACAGGTTGGACTATTACATCAGGTCAGGGTACAAGAGCCATTGTAGTAACGGTTACAGCTACTGCACAAAATGGTAATATGAGTGTAGTTGCATCAAATTCATGTGGTGCTTCTTCTTCAAGAACTTTAGCATTAACGGTTAAACCTGCAACGCCGGCAACACCAGCTGCAATTTCAGGTTTTGTTGCACAGTGTCAGTCACTTACCAATCAGACTTATACGATTGCAAGTGTAACCAATGCTACATCTTATGTTTGGACTGTTCCAACTGGATGGACAATAACTGCTGGTGCTACAACAAACACCATTACAGTTACAACAGGTTTATCTGGTCAGAATGGTAACATAACAGTAAAGGCTATCAACTCTTGCGGAACAAGTGCTGCTAAAACACTAACCGTTACCGTTACAGCTTGTACCACTCCGGTTGCTAGAACAACAAGTACAATAAATTTAAATGCTGAGGTAGAATCAACAATCAATGTATCGGTTTATCCAAATCCATCGGCAGTTGACTTTAAAGTCAAGGTCATTACTACCAATGAAAATGAATTGGAGTACAAGATTGTAAACTCGTTTGGAAATGTGGTCAAGTATTCGAAAATAGAACCTAACCAAACAATCATCATTGGGTCGGATTTCAAACCAGGTGTTTATTTTCTTGAGGTTAAACAAGGATTGTTAAGAAAAACCACTCGATTAATAAAGTTTTAGATTTTTGAATTTTGATCCGTAAACTCAAAAGGGGCCGCTTAATTGTGGCCTCTTTTTTTTATAATAACTCACCTTATCTGGAAAATCCACGCAAATTGACCCCTAAAAATTGGATAAAGAATCAGTTGTTTTTGTATCATAAAAGACGAATGTTTTCGACTAAACAATTCAGATAATTTATGACGAACAACCAATTGAAATGTATAAAATAAGACAAATCTTACGACTATATGACGATGTCAAGGGCAGTAAATTTATCATCAAAACTAAAGGTGTTGCGCGGTTAAGAAGTATCTCATTCTATTTGCATCCCCCAGAATTACGATTGAGGATATAGAAAAGATGAGTGACGGTAAATTGGCTTCGGCTTTTTTGCTGGAGAAACCTAAAGTAGAAAATGATAGAGGTTCTGAATTATCAGCCTTGTTGCCAGAGTTGGCTGCTATGCTTCGCAAGCGTGGTTGCATTGGAATCAGCTTTTTAATAAACACGATAACAAAAAAGAATCCGATAGAGAAGATAAATCGTAGTGAAACTTATAGTGAAACTTTCTCAAAAATATCCCCAACAAAAAACCCTCACAACTCACGCTGCAAGGGCTTCTGTAAAATAAAAACCTGCTGTAGGGGAAGGGTTCGAACCTTCACGAGGTAGTTAGCCAAAACCCAAATGATTTATCTTTAATAAACCATTTGGGCTGAGTTTATCCATTTTTCCTCACCCCCGAGACTAGAGGGCATGTCTGCCAAAAATTTCATCACCCCACATTGTATAAGAACTTGATGATGTAAAACTAATTAATTAGCCACTGCTTTAAAAATATTTTAATAAATATTTTGAAATTATAGAAATAATCCAAATATTTGCATTGTTATTTAAAACATTACAAAAAAGGAAATTAAAAATGGCTGGTAAATTAAATCTTGACAAATTAGATCTGCAGATTATCGAAGCGATGATGGACAATGCAGAAATTTCATACGCCGAATTGGGTAAAAAATTGTTTGTCAGCGGCGGAACGATTCATGTTCGTATCAAAAAACTACAAGAATTCAAGATTGTTAAAGGTACAAGATTGAATGTAGATTTGAAACTTTTAGGTTACGATATTACCGCTTTCGTTGGTATCTATCTTGAAAAAAGTTCATTGTATGATTCCGTAGCAAAAGACTTGATGAAGATTCCTGAAATCATCAGACTCAATTACATCACCGGTAATTATAGCATGTTTTTGGAGATCGTTTGTAAAGACATCACACAACTTCGATATGTACTACATGATGAGTTGCAGAAAATAAAAGGTATCGAAAGAACTGAAACTTTCATTTCTCTTGAAGAAGGTTTCTGCAGAAACGTGCCTGTTGCGCCTAAGTCATAATATTTTACATCGACTTCACATCAAACGCATCTCTTAAGCCATTGCCTAATAAATTAAATGCTAGCACCAGCAGCATAATGGCAATGCCTGGAATTAATGCCAGTAAGGGTTTATTGGTAATGATGAAAGTATAGTTTTCTTTAATCATCAATCCCCAACTGGGCTGTGGCGGTTGAATTCCGATACCGAGAAAGCTCAATCCTGCTTCAATGATAATGGCAGAAGCGAAAATTCCTGCAGCAATAACCATTAATGGTCCAATGATATTTGGAAGTATATGCTTAACGATAATTCTCATATCACTGAAACCCATTGTTTTCGCCACTTGAACATACTCAAGGTTTTTAATCAACATTACTTGTCCTCTAACCAGTCTTGCTACACCAATCCACATTGTTAAACCAACAGCAATAAATATCTGCCAAAAGCCTTTTCCAAACGCAATGGTAAATGCAAACACCAATAATAATGTTGGAATGCTCCAAGTAACATTTATCAGCCACATGATAACTGCGTCTATCTTTCCACGGTAGTAACCGGCTATTGCACCCAACGTTATGCCAATTATCAACGCGACAATCAATGCAATAAAACCAACCGATAAACTAACCCTGCTGCCAATAATCAGCCTGCTTAATATATCTCTTCCAAAAGCGTCTGTGCCTAAACGATATGTTTTAGTTGTAAAATGATTTTTGATGTTTTCGGGATGGTTGCCCGTTATAGTGTTGATGTTGAATTCTTGTAATAAGGAGGTGTCATCATCTACATATTTTTCTACAAGTAAACGATTGCCATTGATGTGGTAATTGTTGATTGGAATATAATTATACTTTGAGTTTTTTCCTTGCAACAAAGTTTGCCAAATGCCATTGTCTATAAAATTAGGATTATTAACTAATAGACATAGTTGTTTAAAACCTGCAGGTTTGGCTTGTATTTCCAATGTTTGCAAATCGGCATTGCTTGTATTGTCAGGAGCCATCCAATATCCAAATACGGAGATAAATAAAGTAAACAAGATAAATAGCAATCCGGCCATAGCAGGTTTGTTTTTCTTTAGTCGAATCCAAACGGCAGACCAAAATGTATTTTCTTGTTGAAGCATGATGAAAGGTAAAACAATTTTTACGTTTTGAATAAGCCCCCTAAATCCCCCAAGGGGGACTTTTATTATGTTTTTTTGCTCCCCTATCTTTTGGAGAGGGATTTGGGGGAGAGGCCGTTCAATTCCCTCCCTTTCCATTTATAACTTCCAAATTTTCCCATCCATCCTGCTACCACAGTATATACAATATGAAAAGGTTGAAAAAAAGGAAACCACCATAACAGTTTCGTGTATCCGAAGAATCGAGAAACAGGGAAGAGAAAGTATAATTCAGTTGCTGTTTTTATTATGAACAGTAGAATAAAAGAAAAATTCAAAATTGAAAATTCAAAATTGAAAAACATGAATTTAAAAAACAAAAACGCCATCAATAGATTCACCAAGTAAACTAAAAGCAATACCGGAAACAACGATTTGTCTTCGTATTTATCCGCTTTACTCGCCCATCGAATACGTTGGTTGATAAAGCCAGAAATATTTGTTTCAGGCTGTGTTTCTACAATAACATTTTTTGATTTCAGAAACAGGATTTCATTTTTATATTTTTTGGATATTTTATGCATCAGCAACATGTCGTCGCCGCTGGCTATGTGGTCGATACCTTCAAATCCATTTACTTCATTAAATACTTTTCTTGTATAAGCAAGATTGGCGCCATTGCACATGCCATGAATTTTTTTATGAACAGCAGCTCCAGTAATTCCCTGCAAACTCATGAAATCGAGCGTTTGGAAGCGTCCTAAAAAAGAATGATTGTTTTTAATAACAACCGGCATCACCATCATTTTCGGATGATGTAGTTCATAAAATGCAGCAATTGTTGACAACCAATTTTCAGACATGTTACAATCTGCATCAGTTGTAATAATCAAATCTCCTTTCGAATTTTTTATGCCAATGTCAATGGCGGCTTTTTTAAAAGCAATGGTTGCTTTATCTGCAAGTCGCAATGGAATTAGATGAATTTGATTATTTAAAAAGGGTTTGATAATATCAGCAGTTTTGTCTGTTGAATGATCATCAACAATTATCAATTCAAAAAGAGATGAAGGATAATTTTGTTTTTGAATAGCCGTAATTAATTTGCCAATATTCTTTTCTTCATTTCTTGCCGCTACAATTACTGAAATAAAAGTATTGCCGCTTGGTATTTTGTTTTCAGGTATAATAAAATCAGGAATCGTTTGCCAGCTTTTTCTGTAATGAAACAGCAGCAGCAGATATCCAACCATCAATAATGCAGCGATTAACAAAATGAGTAACGACATATCAGCGCAAATAATTTATAACTGCAGAATTAATTTTAAGAAGGTTGATTACAAAAATAATTATTTACGAATGAATCTATTAACTAACTTTATGCCCGGCCTTTATCCCGTCTGAATACTTCCAATTTTAAACAACAGACTATGAATACAGACACCAAAATAAATCAGACAATTAATGGCGGAGAATGGCTGATAAAAGAGAGTAACGCGACAGACATTTTTATTCCCGAAGATTTTAATGAAGAGCAATTGATGGCAAGAGATATGTGTGCTCAGTTTTTGAACACAGAAATTTTACCTGTTGTGAATAGAATTGATAATCTGGAACCAGGATTGATGGCTTCACTTGTTGCAAAAGCAGGCGAACAAGGATTATTAGGCATTTCGGTTCCAGAAGCTTTTGGCGGTTCTGGAAAAGATTTTATTACTTCTACTTTAGTTAATGAAGGATTGGGTGGCGGATTCTCCTTCAGTGTTGCCGTTGCTGCACATACCGGAATTGGTACTTTGCCAATTTTATATTTTGGTACCGAAGCCCAAAAACAAAAATACATTCCCAAATTAGCTTCCGGCGAATGGAAAGCTTCTTATGGATTAACCGAACCTAATAGTGGTAGCGATGCGTTGAGCGCAAAGTCATCGGCGGTACTTTCAGAGGATGGCAAACATTATATTTTAAATGGTCAAAAATGCTGGATCACCAACGGTGGTTTTGCAGATATATTTACTGTATTTGCAAAAATTGATGGCGACAAGTTTACTGCATTTATTCTTGAAAAAGGAATGGAAGGTTTTACGCAAGGTCCCGAAGAACATAAGATGGGAATTAAGGGTTCATCAACTGTCCAATTGTATTTTCAGGATTGTAAGGTTCCTGTAGAAAACGTATTGGGCGAAATCGGAAGAGGTCACATCATTGCTTTCAATATTTTAAATATCGGCCGCTTGAAATTATGTGCAGCTGTTTTGGGTGCAGGAAAAATGTCTTTGAATGCCACAATTGAATACGCAAAAACAAGAGAACAATTTAAAAAACCTATTTCGACATTTGGCGCTATCCAACACAAACTATCGGAAATGGCCATACGCATTTGGGTTTCCGACAGCGCTTTGTTCAGAACTGCAAAATGGATTGATGATAAAGAAAAAGAATTGACAGCTTCAGGAAAACCATTCAATGAATCTTTGTTAGGTGCTGCAGAAGAATATGCAATTGAATGTGCGATGTTGAAGGTAGAAGGAAGTGAAGCGGTTGATTTTGTAGTGGATGAAGGCGTACAAATTCATGGTGGTAACGGATTCAGCGATGATTATATGATCAGTCGAGCGTATAGAGATAGTCGCATCAATAGAATATTTGAAGGCACCAATGAAATTAATAGACTACTTATCGTAGACATGATGCTCAAACGTGCCATGAAAGGTAAGTTGGATTTGATGACACCCGCCATGAATGTCTCTAAAGAGTTAATGAGCATTCCTGATTTTGGAGAGGAAGATGAAACACCTTTTGCTGCAGAAAAAAAGGCGGTTATCAATATGAAAAAAGCGGTGCTAATGGTTGCTGGAGCTGCTGTACAAAAACTAATGATGCAATTACAGGAGGAACAGGAAATAATCATGAACATTGCAGATATGTCTATATTGACATTCAATGCAGAAAGTGCTTTACTCAGATTAATGAAATTAACTTCTTTAAAAGGTGACCAAGAAACGAGTATAGAATCAGATATGGTTCATTGTTATTTCATCGATGCGATAGATAAACTCAATAAAGCCGGAAAGGACGCATTGAATGCATTTGCTGAAGGCGATGAATTAAGAATGATGCTGCTCGGATTAAAACGTTTTACCAAAACACAGCCATTTAATACCAAAGAAGCCAGAAGAAGAATTGCTCAACATTTAATCAATCAAAACAAATACTGTTTTTAATTTTACCAACACTCATGTTTAAAAAATTATCACTTTTTTCGGTATCAATATTTTTCTTTCAATTGGTTTTTTCACAACAAGGAAGTGAATCTGCATTTATCAAATTGACAGATCCAATTTATGAAAGCAGCTCCTCGCCTACTTCACAGAAATTTATTATTGGCAGTACTTGCAAATCTTGCATGTTGGATGTGAATGACTCTGGAGTGCATGTATATGGTTCGGGCGCGTTTATATACGAAGCAAGATTAAAAGAAGGGCAGAATAATTTTACCATTAAAGCTTATTCTCCATCGGGTTCAAATGCGGTAAAAACAATTCAGATTTATTATACAGCACCAAAACAAGAGGAACCAGTTAGAAGCGTTTCTATTGAGCGCATTCAAACTTTTCCTGATGGTGATTTATTATTGAAACCAGGCGATGCGATTTCATTTCGTGTGAAAGCTTTGACAGGTTGTGCATTGAGAGTAATGGGCAATACGCCACTTTATGAAATGCCTGATTCTGTGGCAAGAGGTATCAAAGGCATTTATCAGGGCAAGTATATCATTCAACCGACAGATGTTTTCAACAACAAAAAAATATCTGTGATATTGACTGCTGTTGATGGAACGACAGTTGTAAAAGAAACCAACGCTTCTTTTTCTGTGATGACACCTTTGGTTCCTGATGTGGTGATGACGAAAGGAAGGTTGGCACATTTAGAATATGGATTGGGGGATGATAGATTAGGTGGCGCAAAAGTGGGCTATATCGATAGTATGATTCCATTGAAAGTGATTGGTAAAGTTGGCTCACATTATAAAATCAAATTGGCTTCATCAAGAACAGCTTATATACCTGACGAACTGGTAACCGAAATGCCAATTGGTACATTTGGTCCATCTTCACTTACAGGAAAAATTAAATTGTATGGCAATGCAGTTTATGATTATGTGCAATTGCAATTGTTTTCGAGATTGCCTTACCAATCGTTTCAACAAACAGATCCATCGAAAATTGTTGTAGATGTTTTTGGCGCTACCAGCAACACCAATTGGATTGATCAACTTGAAACTGCAGAAGAAGTGAAAAAGCTGGAATACGAACAAATCGCTGATGATATTTTCAGAATTACAATCTCGCTCAAACATCACCAACATTGGGGACATCGCATTTATTACGAAGGCAATAATTTAATTATTAAAATCAAACAGCAGCCTGAGAGTCTATCACTAAAAGATTTGACCATTGCCATAGATGCTGGTCATGGTGGTTCAAACACAGGCGCAGGCGGTGCTACAGGTGTTGCAGAAAAAGATCTAACATTACAATTAAGTTTGAAATTAAAAAGAGCACTGGAAAGACTGGGAACGAATATTATCATGACAAGAGTTGAAGAACAGTTTTTCGATAATAAAGAACGCATATTGTTTTACAGAGATAGTATTCCAGATTTATTATTGAGTATTCATTTGAATTCATCTGCCGATCCGTTGAGGGTTGACGGAACAAGTACGTTTTACCGTTATGAAGGATTTAGACCTTTGAGTCATGCGATTTATAAAAGAATGTTGGAGTTGGGATTAAGTGAATATGGCAATAACGGTTCATTTAATTTCATGTTGAACAGTCCAACAGAATATCCCAATGCTTTGATAGAAGCTTTGTTTTTAAGCAACCCAGAAGAAGAGATGAAAATTTTGGATGAAGATTTTCAAGAAAAGATGGTGAGTAAAATTGTGGAAGGGTTGAAGGATTTTTTGAATCAATGCAAACAATAAGTTGTTCAATAGGTTCAAAAAGTTCAGGAGGTTCAATAGGTTTTTTACAAACCTTTTGAACGTATTAAACCTTTAGAATCATCGGTTGCAAAAAATAACAGAATATCGTTATCAAAATAATACAAACCCAGTTCAGCACAAACCCGGATTTAATCATATCCTTCATTTTGATATGACCACTCGCGAACACAATTGCATTCGGTGGTGTTCCCATAGGTAACATGCTTGCACAACTTGCGCCAAGCGTCATGGGAATTCCCAATAACAAAGGATCCATATGTAATGAAATGGCAACAGAAGAAATCACAGGTGCCATTACAATTACCTGAGCCACATTACTCATCAACTCACTTAAAAATACAGAAGCGGTTGTTACAATAAAAATCATCAACAAAGTATTACCTGTTGAATAAGAAGCTAAGAATTGTCCAAACTGCTCCATCAATTTTGCATCTTCTAATGCTTTGGCTAAAGCAATTCCACCGCCGAATAAAATCAATATACCCCATGCCATTTTTTTAGTATCTGGCCAATCGAGCAATTGTGTTTTTTTCTCATCAATAATTTTCCCTGATGGAACAACAAATAAACTAACAGCAGCCATCATCGCAATTATAGTATCATCCAGCACAAATAGTTTTTGAAAACTATTGATGACATCTTTAAAAATCCAAAGCAGAACGGTAATGATAAAAACAATTGATACTCTTTTTTCAGGCAAAGAAAGCGGTCCTAATTTTTCAAGTTCTTCTTTAATGAATTGATTTCCTTTCTCGCTATGTTTGATGTTATTGGGATATAACCATTTCACCAAAACCCAATACAGCATGAACAATAACACAATGGTTAGTGGTGTGAAAACAATCATCCAATCGGTGAAGCCAATATTGTAATTGAATTTTGATGAAATATAATTCACGTAAGCCACATTAGGAGGTGTGCCTATGATAGTGCCCAATGCAAAGTTTGATGCATAGGCAATAGACAACATCAGTGTAAGTGAAAAGTTTTTGATATTATGACCGGCTTGTTGATTGATTTCTATAACATGAATTACAGACATCGCGATAGGAAACATCATCATGGTTGTAGCTGTATTGCTCAACCACATGCTCAGAAATCCTGTAGCCAAAATAAAACCAAGAATAATACGATTGCCATTGGTACCTGTGATGTTGATGATACCCAATGCCATTCTTTTGTGAAGGTTCCATTTTTCAATAGCAATTCCTAAAAAGAAACCACCCATGAATAAAAATATAATAGAATCCGAATAGGATTTGGTGACTTCTTTAATAGATGAAATATTAAAAATCGGAAATAAAATGATTGGCAATAAAGCAACTACGGCTAATGGCAAAGCATCCAATACCCACCAACTAATCATCAATACAGCAATTGACAAAACTAAATTAGGCTTTGTTGCAAGAGAGAAAGGATTAGTAAAAACAAATACTAAAAATAAGAGAACCCCAGTGATTAAAGCGAGTTCTTTTTTATTAAGTTCAAACCATTTTTTCAAGTGAATATATTTAAGTCAAAATGTAAATAGCATGCCCAGAAACCTCGGGGTAAAAAATTAAGAAAGTAATGAATTCACTTTTTTGAATTTTGAATTTTTACTTTTGAATTTGTATTTCTTTATTCAAATTAGTGGACCCAATTTAAAAATAAATTCGTTAATAATCTAAAAGGTAGATCATACCAAAAGAAAATATTAATTGTATCCTCAAAACCGATGTACTAATTTTGCGTCATGTTCAGAATATTATTGTTTTTGACGCTGGTATCTAGTACTCAAGCTTTTGCCCAGCGAAAAATGGAAACTCAAAGAACTTCTATTCCTCCTAAGATTGATGGCCGTATTACAGAAAGCAATTGGAACATGGTTGCACCTGCTGATGAATTCATTACAAGTTCTCCCGATTATGGAAAACCTGCAAGCAAAAAGTCACAGGTGTGGGTTTTATATGATGATGAAGCCATTTACGTGGCAGCGAAACTTTTTGACAATCCCAAAGAAATAAAAAAACAGCTTACAGCTAGAGACAAAGAACAAAGACAAAACGTAGATTTTTTCAGCGTTTATTTTGATACTTATCATGATCATCAAAACGCATTTCAATTTACAGTAACCACAAGAAATGTTCAATCTGATGCGCGTATTTCTCAAACATCTGAATTTGATTACAGCTGGGATGCAGTATGGGAAAGCAATGTGAAGCTTGTTGAAGATGGTTGGGTTTTGGAAATGAAAATTCCTTACATCTCATTGCGTTTTTCACAAGCAGATGTTCAACATTGGGGCATCAATTTCAATCGTTTTACCAGAAAGAACAATGAAAATGCATATTGGAATCCAATCAATCCAAACATTGCAGGGTTTGTGAATCAGTTTGGAAATCTTGAAGGTGTTAGCAATATCAAACCACCACTTAGACTTTCATTTCTTCCATACATCAGCACTGGCTATAGAAGTACACCATCTTCCAATGGACGCGAAAATGAATGGTTGCGCAGTGGTGGTATGGATGTAAAATGGGGCGTGAATGAAAGTTTTACTTTGGATGCTACATTGGTACCCGATTTCGGCCAAGTGATATCAGACAACAACGTACTCAACCTTTCTCCTTATGAAGTTCGTTTCCAGGAAAACAGACCATTTTTTACCGAAGGCACCGAACTGTTTAATAAAGCCGGTTTGTTTTACAGCAGAAGAATCGGATTGACGCCAGACGGTTATTACGACGTGAATGATTTGGCAGCTTCAGATAGCAACATCAATATTGTGAGCAATCCGGGTGTTACTCAATTAATCAATGCGGTAAAATTTTCGGGACGCAACAAAAAAAATATAGGCATAGGCGTTTTCAATGCCGTTAGTGCACCCATGTATGCGACGATAATGGATAATAGAAACGGTTCCACAAAGAAAATACAGACAGCACCTTTGACCAATTACAATGTATTTGTTTTAGATAAGGCATTGAAAGGTAGGTCTTCCATTACTTTTACCAATACAAATGTGATTAGAAGTGGCAGTTCACATGATGCTAACGTATCTGCACTTGACTTTTCATTTTATGACAAAAAGAATATCTATGCTTTATCTGGCACGACACGTTATAGCATGATCAGTGGAGACCTTAATGAAAACGGATACAATGCTCAATTGAGTGTGAAAAAAGTAAGCGGTAAATTCCAGTTTGAAATTGGTCAGAACGTAGAATCAGAACATTACAATCCTAATGATCTGGGATATTTACAAGCACCCAACGAATTTAGTACCAGCGCTTATTTTGCTTATAAGCAACTAACGCCCACAAAGCATTTTTTAACATATGTATATTCTCTAAGTGCAGATAACAGTTATCTCTACACGCCAATGAAATGGACTGATTTTAGAGTTGGTGGTAGTGCATTCTATTTTTTCAAAAATTTCTGGGACCTCACTATCATGTTTGAATCCAAGCCCGTGTGGCAACATGATTATTTTGAATTGAGAACTCCAGGTAAGATGGTGAGAATGATGCCATGGCAGTATTTCGGAATCAGCGGAAGTTCGGATAGCCGTAAACGTTTTTTTGCCGGATTGGATGTGGGCTATGCAAACACTACGGCTTTCAAAAATTCAGAATTCTATAGGGGTGATTTCAACATACGTTATCGATTTAGCGACAGACTTAGTATGGAACTTCAATCGGGCGGAAGTATTGATCATGGAAATGTGGGTTATGCCTTTCAACGTGAATCTAATGGAGATCCAATTATCGGTCGCAGAGAAGTGAATCAATTTACCAATGTGCTTTCAGGGATGATTAATTTTACACCCAGAATGTTTTTGACTTTGAGAGCCAGACATTACTGGAGTCATGTAAATTATAGTCAGTTTTTTAATGTGGATGAAAACGGATATTGGATAGAAAGACCTTTCATTACAGGAAACGATGACAACTACAATGCTTATAATCTCGATATGTTTTATACCTGGGATTTCATGTATGGCAGTCGATTTATATTGGGATGGAAAAACTGGTTGCCGGGCGATGCAACAGTTGATGGTACTGCCAATCCGGGTTATTTAAAAAATATGAGACAAGTTTTATCAAGACCACAGGGCAGAGAGCTCACGGCCAGATTGATTTACTTTCTGGACCATAGAAAATTGAAGAGAACTAAGCATTCTATTACACAATAATGCCTGAGCTTTTCGTACCTTTACCGCCGAAAAATAAGGAAAATCATGAGTGAAACAGGAACAATAGCCCCATTAACAGCCAAAGATTTTGCAACCGATCAGGAAGTGCGATGGTGTCCGGGTTGTGGAGATTATTCGATATTAGCGCAAGTACAAAAAGTGATGCCTACTTTGGGCATTCCCAGAGAGAATATTGTAATCATTTCTGGAATCGGTTGTAGTAGCCGTTTTCCTTATTATATGAACACTTATGGCATGCACAGTATTCACGGTCGCGCGACAGCTGTGGCGAGTGGATTGAAAGCAGCCAGACCAGAATT
Organism: uncultured Chitinophagaceae bacterium; assembly: GCA_937897585.1. Classification (GTDB taxonomy): domain Bacteria; phylum Bacteroidota; class Bacteroidia; order Chitinophagales; family Chitinophagaceae; genus Ferruginibacter. The sequence goes on from CALCNY010000013.1 coordinate 28,454, forward strand.
AAGTGTTTGGATTGTAACTGGAGATGGAGATAGCTTAAGTATTGGCGGTAATCATACCATTCATTTATTGAGAAGAAATTTTGATGTGAATGTGTTGATGTTTAACAACCAGATTTATGGTTTAACCAAAGGACAATATTCACCTACATCAGAAGAACATAAAATTACCAAGAGCACGCCATTTGGAAGTATTGATCATCCGTTTAATCCATTGGCATTAGCGATGGGCGCTGATGGAAGTTTCATTGCTCGTTCAATGGATCGCGATCCCAAACATTTGCAGGCAATGTTGTTAAGAGCCAATGCACATAAAGGAACATCGTTTTTAGAAATCTATCAGAATTGTAACATATTCAATGATGGCGCTTTCGAAGTGTTTACAGAGAAAGGAACTAAAATGGAAGAAGCGATTTTCTTAGAGCAAGGTAAACCGTTAGTATTTGGTGCCAATCAAAATAAAGGCATCAAGCTCGATGGGTTTAAGCCTGTGGTTGTAGAATTGACTGAAGGCGTTTCTGTAAATGATTTATGGATACACGATGAAAGAGATTTTTACAAAGCGCAAATTTTGGTGAGAATGTTTGATGATCCTTCTTCACAAGGACATTTGCCCAGACCTTTCGGTGTTTTTTATCAAACAGAAAGAGCTTGCTACGAGGATATCATGACCATGCAAATTGAAGAACTTATTGCACAAAAGGGCAAGGGCGATTTGGATAAGTTGTTGAGAGGGAATGAGACGTGGACGATTGGGTAGCCTCCCCTGGCCCCTCCGAAGGAGGGGGACGGTAATGCGAGGAGTTTATAGTTTTTTTTAGCAGTATTATATTCTAAGTTTTTTATTTTGTTTTGATGCAAAATTCATTATTTCCAAAACGTATTCTTATTGCAGGAGCTTCAGGAATGGTGGGGGCGCATTTGCTAGATATTTGCGTTCAATCAAAAGAGATTGAAACCATTTTTATTCTCTCAAGAAAACCATCTATTAATCTTCATAAAAAAGTAAAGGAAATTATTGTGAATGATTTTTTGAATTATGATAAAATCATTCCGATGATTAAGGGAATAGATGTGGTGTTTTTTTGTATTGGCGTTTATACGGGAGCGGTAGATAGAGATACTTTTAGAACCATAACGATTGATTATCCTGTTGAATTGGCTAAAGCGGTATATACACATTCGCCGGCATCAAAATTTATTTTACTCAGTGGTGCTGGTGCCGACAGAACAGAGAAAAGTAAAGTGATGTTTGCCAAAGACAAAGGCATTGCAGAAAATCAACTTTTCGAAATTTACGGCAATCATTTTCATAGTCTTCGTCCGGGATATATTTATCCTGTTATCAAAAGAAAAGAACCTAATCTTAGTTATACATTCTTTAGATTATTATATCCAATCATAAAGCTATTAGGAAAAAAATACAGCATTACTTCTCTCGAATTGGCAAAGGCTATGTTTGTGATTGGCATGAATAAGCAAGAGCAAACGGTGTTTGAAAATGATGAGTTGAGGGAGATGGTGGGGAAAGCCCCCTAAGTCCCCCAAGGGGGATAAATAGGTTGCCACGAATTCACGAATTGTTTCTAATGATGATTGTTGGTGTGTTCAAATTCTCTTTTTTATTTGTTTAGAGTGTAAAATATTGAAAAACGAATTGCATTTCATTCAACAACTCAACCTCTGCGAAAACTCAAATACCTCATGTTCTCAGCGGTGAATGTTTTACAAATTCAAAATCATAAACTCCAGAATGTGCTTCACATCTTCACTGATTTGTCCGTTGTGCTCATTGTGAAAAGTGGTGTAATAAATCCAGCCCGATTGATAAGGATTGTTGCAACTGCCCATGCTGTCACCGTGTGCCATATGATCGGCAACAGCGCTTGAATCAACAGTAATAGTGATGGTAGTGCCATTTCCTAATTGATGACAAATGGTTACTTGAGAAGAGTCTCTGCTACCAACAAAAGGCAAGTTGATATTTCCATTATTGTACTGGTTAGTTCTGATCAGCAAAGGAGAATTGTCGGTTGGGTCGGTTACCATTGTTTGCCAGAAATTATTGTCAATGGCTTGAATGCGCTCCCATGATCCTAAATTATAGCTAATCCTCATAGAATCTTTACCCAAATAATATTGAAGTTCGGGAGAAACGACTTGTGCATTGGGTACAACAGAAACACCTCCGGTTCTTCTGCTACAAACAGTTGCATCAGGAATGAAACCACTATAACGAGGAACCTGACAATCAGTTAAAGCACTTTGGCCTGTTAAAAATTCCATAGACCAATCAGACAGATAAAGACTTCCGCCACCACTTACAAAGTTGCTCAAAGCTGTATCTGTATTTGGATTTACAAAAGCATTGTAAGCGCCACAGTCTATGAACAACACATCAAAATTCGAAATGCCGGCAATGTATTGAATGTTTGTTGAGTTGATTGATTGGGCATTATATCCCAAACTGTCGATCAATATATTTTCAATTTTATCAAAACTTCCTGCCAGGAAAGCAAAATTGCCAACCTGATTCAAACGTAACAAATCAGTGAGTGGGGTGGTTTGGTTGGCAACTACATCAACCTGAATAACAGATCGAAACTTATCGCCGTTGCCTGTTTGTACATGCAAATTCTGTGCGGTTCCGGCTGCGGCAGTCAAGCTGAAGTTGCCATTTAAATCGGTATAAGTGCTGTATAATTTTTTTGCTGTTGAGATGAAAACCAAAGCATAACGGATTGGGGTTCTGTTATTGGGTGATACCACTTTACCTGTAATGGTGCCGGTGATTTCAGGTACGCTGATATCTTCAATCTTGTCTTTTTTGCAACTGAATAATAAAACAGTTAAAGATGCGAATAAGGCGATTGCCAATAATTTTCTCATTATTTTAATATTTAAGATTTCAAATATAAATTAATTACCGCTATTCTTTGAACGAAGTTTTTCCAGGTTTTCAGCATAATTTCTGGCTCCTTTCTTATAATTTCCACTGTAAAAATCTTGTTCGTAAGATTTTCCAGTTGATCTGTCCATCAATCCAAACTTATAATCTGTTGTGGGAGGAAAGCGATCTCTGCCTACAAAGTAACCAGGATTTACATGTTCAGTGATATAAAAAACATACCTGTATTTGGTCATATCGTACTTTGATGATTTGGGGTATCTATCATCTATGGCCTCAAATTTTCCTTTGTATTCTTTTTCAAAGGCCTCCACCATACTTTCTGTGATCTTGTCTTTGGCACCAGGAGATATAAGAACGGTAGTTTCTGTTTTACCGAAATCTTCGGGCAGATTGTATTTTTCTTTTTGAGCTTTTACATTGATAATTGAAAAAAACAAGGCTATTGATAACAGTAATTTATACATGATATTGATGTTATGGATTTTCGATGATATTTCCGTCTGCAAGGGTGGTGAAACTAGTTCCATTACTTCCGCTCATTTGCAGGTTGCAAAAACTCACTTTCAGCTTTCCATTCACATGACTTACATATACTGTTTGATTCGGCCAGCTCGACCAATAGATACCATTTGTAATACTAGTTATGGTTACTTTATTGAAAATAGGGTCAACCTGGTCGAAAAGAGGAGAGTTATAAGTTGTATAAACTCCGTCCTGTGGTTCAAAGTCTCTCCAGTATGGAGCAAAATATATATTTACATCTCCGCTCCAAGAGGAAGCATACAATGATTTTAAAGAATAAGTGGATTCAATTCCTTTGAATACTGTGGTGAAGCTTTGGTCTGCCATGTTATTATAAACGATGGTATTTGCAGATACCGAACATGGTGCTGTGTCCTGTTGCAATCTCACGTCAACGTATACACTATCTCTTTTACTACAGTTATTGTCGTCCAGTGAGTTTACAATTAGATAGTACCAGCCACTGTTATACATTTGAGCATTGGTGATTGAGTCTGTGGCGTATTGACTTGTAAAACCGCCGGGCCCGAACCATTGATAAGTGGTCCCGTCAATTTCACCAGTCCAAATTTTTACTGTTTGTCCGATTGTGATAGGCGAGTTAGATCGGGCTCTGGCTGCGTTGATTTGCGGACAATTATTGGTGTTTTTTTCACATGAAGTGAAAATGATGATTGCCGATAAAAAGAGAAAAAAGAGTTTTTGCATTGTAAAAATTTGGAGCCAAAGGTAATATTTTTAGGTATTTGACAAAATACGTTGGTTAGAAGGCGGCTGTTGTAAACGAGCGGCGCCGGTGTTCAGCAGGGCAACGGTGACAAAAAAGAACGTAAAGGACTTTGTCTTACCCCCGAAAAACACACCCAAATTCCAGTCAAATCAACATCCTCAAATCCTCTCATTTTTATTTCTTTGTCTTTCAAATAAATTATTCAACAAAAATTAAGTTTCTCAAAAAGGAAACCTTAATTTTATAATCGGATGAAATGAAAGATAGATTTGAAGTTGTCTTTTTACCGGAAGCGGTAAAGTTTATGGATAATATGGAAGATAAGGTTAGAGAGAAAATGTACTATAACATTAGAAAAGTACAGCAGATAAATGACAACGACATACTTAAAAAACTAAATGATACAATCTGGGAATTCAGATGCACTTATCAAATATTTCCTATAGATTATTTGCTTTTTGGGATAAAGCAGATAACAAAAACACCTTGATTATTGCCACTCATGGCCTGATTAAAAAATCACAAAAAACGCCAACAAATGAAATCAACAAAGCAGAGTAAATCAGAAAAAATTATTTACAAAAAACCAATAAAAAATAAACTCAAAACGGTTTCGCTTGATAACATGATTAATAAACATATTGGCAAGCGCGGTACAACCAGAAGAGAGGCTTTTGAAAATGAATTGAAAATAGAATTGTTAGGTAGCGCCATCAAAAAAGCCAGACAAGAAAAAAATTTAACTCAGGAAAAACTCGGTAATCTGGTTGGTGTACAAAAAGCACAAATTTCCAAAATTGAAAACAGTTTTACTAATGCTCGTTTTGATACTATTTTAAAAGTATTTGATGCGTTGGGTGCCAGAATAACTTTTAATGTGGTGATGAAATAAAGATAGTTTTTGTTCTTATGGATAAATAATAATTCGTGAATTCGTGGTTAAAACCTTCGCCAACAACCACTACTCTTCAATCAAATCCCCCAAATGTAATTTCAACGCATTTACTGAAATGCTGATTTCCCAGAATGATATGCCTAAAGAAACCAACAGACTCAAAATACTCCCGCCAAAAAAATAGATAGCTACAACGTGTTCTCCCAAAAACAACAACATCATGGCGAAGACTGAAAGAAACAAACAAAGCACGCCCATCAACTGCATATAACGAATCAAAGTAAGTCGTAAATTCAGATTTTTGATTTCCAGTAAAATACTTTTGTTTTCTTCTTTGTTATAAGTCTTTTTTAATTCTCTGATTAATTGAGCAATGGTTAGAAAGCGATTTGTGTATGCCAGCAAAATCAGCGTTGTTGCTGAAAATAATAATGCGGGGGTTTCAATGGTTAAAGTCATAACGATGGTTTTAAAAACTATCAAATTTATAAATTAATCATCTTGTTTATTCAATTGATTTAGTTTTGCAGCAGAATTTCATTAATACAATGTGATGTGTTAAATTGTTTCTGAAAATTCATAAACCAACATTGATGTCAAAAAATAAAATCAAAAAACCTGCAACATCTGTAAAAAACATTGTAGAAAAAAAAACTCCCAATATCTTTCTAATCAAATTATTCCTAGTGGCTGTTGTTATCATGCTGTATGGTCAATCTGTAAATTTCCAATTCACGCTTGATGACGATTTGTTTTATTTAAAACACAAATCTGTACAACAAGGAATGGATGGTGTTGGTGATATTTTTTCCAAAGGCTCACTAAACCAGTTTGACGGTACAACTGGTGTACAACCTTATCGTCCTGTAACCCTTACTGTGTTTGCGATTCAGAAAACTTTGTTTGACAATTCTCCTTCCGCTGCACATGTTGTAAATATGCTTTTATACATACTTGTAGTTTTGGCTGTATTTGCATTATTAAAAAAATTATTCCCCACGTTTCATATTTATGTGATTGCCTTAATGGCTTTATTGTTTGTTGTTCATCCGATTCATACCGAAGTGGTATCGAGCGTAAAAAGTATGGACGAATTGTTAGCGGCTTTATTTGGCTTTATAGCATGGCGATTTTTCTTATCTGAAGACACAGAAAAAAAGAAATCATTACTGTATGTCGGATTGGGCTCATTCTTTTATTTTTTATCACTATTATCAAAAGAAAGTGCGATTGCTTTTTTAATAATCATTCCACTGAGTTTAATCATGATTCAGAAAAAAGAAATCAAGGCATCTTTGAAAACTTTGATTCCATTGGGTTTGATGACTTTCCTATTTTTAATTATCAGACAAAATGTAATAGGCACTTCAACACAAAGCAACAGTTTAGCTATACTTGAAAATGTATTAAATGCTTCAACAAATATTTGGCAAACAACAGCTACTAAATCGGT
>CALCNY010000014.1 GCA_937897585.1 uncultured Chitinophagaceae bacterium
GATCTACACAGGCGAAGACACTCTTTCCCTACACGACGCTCTTCCGATCTTCTTTTTATTTTGGCTTCCTGCGTATCTAAAAGATCAATACCACATGACAGGTACTTCAATTATGTTGCCATTATCGGTATTGTATAGTATGACTATGATTGGTAGTATTGGTGGTGGTTGGTTTCCAATGTATTTTATTAAAAAAGGCTATGATCCTTATGATGGATTGAACAGTACATTGTTTCAGTCAATTCCGTTTATTAAAAAAGCAGATTGGCCAGATTGGTTTGGATTCAATTTTTCAAAAGATCGCCATTAAATTTAAGAACACTCGTAGGCATCAAGCATGATTATAATCCCAAGGCAATTGGTTTGTTTTTGACAGCATATTGCGAATTGTATCGTCATGATAAAAAGGAGGAATATCTTACTAAAATTGATTTCTTCATTTCTAAAATAAAAGAAATGCAATCGCAAGGATATTCAGGTGCTTGCTGGGGTTACAATTTCGATTGGGAATCAAGAGCTTTTTTTCAACCGAAATTTACGCCAACAATTGTGGCAACATCTTTTATTTCCAATGCATTGTTGGATGCTTTTGAAACCACAGGTAATAAAGACGCCTTGCAAATAGCAAGAAGTAGTTGCGATTTTATTTTAAAAGATTTAAACAGAATTCCAAATGGAAAAGGCGGATTTGCTTTTTCATATTCTCCGTTAGATAATAGTGTTGTATTCAATGCGTCATTGCTTGGCGCCAGGTTGCTTGCCAGAGTATATGCTATTACAAAAGAAGATGTTTTATTGACATCAGCAAAGCCTGTTATGGATTATTGTTGTGATTATCAAAAAGCAGATGGTTCATGGAGCTATGGTACACTCCCCTTTCACCAATGGATAGATAATTTTCATACCGGATATAATTTAGAGTGCATTGCAGATTATATGAAATTCACTGGTGATAATGATTACCAATCTTTTCTTGACAAGGGTTTCGATTATTATATCAATACTTTCTTTACTGAAGATGGTATTGCTAAATATTATAACAACAGTATTTACCCAATAGATATTCACGCTCCTTCTCAATTGGTAATTACTTTAAAGAAATTGAACAAATTAGATGAATATAAAGAACTAACTGATAAAGTAATTGGCTGGACAATTAAAAACATGCAAACAAAAAAAGGCTATTTCTATTATCAAATCAATAAATACATCACCTCAAAAATTCCTTACATGCGTTGGTCGCAGGCATGGATGTTTTTATCAATGAGTATTTATTTAAATCATTTTTTACCCGAAAACGAAACCATTTAAATTAATAACAAATGAGAATCTGGTTCGATTTGTCAAACTCGCCGCACATCAATATGTTTCATGATCTCATCAGAGAACTTGAAAAGGATGGTCATGAAGTAGTCATAACTTCCAGACCACTTGCCAATACAGTACAATTACTTGATCAGCGAGGATTGAAACATACTGTGATTGGAGAACATTACGGTAAGAACTTTTATAAAAAAATGTTTGGCTACCCTATTCGTGTAATGCAGCTAAGGTCTTTTCTTAAAGATAAAAAAATCGATTTAGCGATTTCGCAAAGTTCTTTTCATTCTCCTTTAACTGCTTGGTTATTGGGTGTTCCATCTATCTATACTAACGACAATGAGCATGCGATGGGGAATAAACCTAGTTTTATTTTTGCATCTCAGATATTAATACCCGAAAATTTAGCTGTTGATAAAGTCGCCACATGGGGCGTTTCTGCTAAAAAGGTTTTGCAGTATCCTGGTGTTAAAGAAGGTATTTATTTGTGGAGTAAAGGAGAGCAAATTCAGAAAGAAAGAAATAATACTACCGACAAAACAATTCGTATTTACATCAGACCAGAGCCGCAAACCGCACAGTATTACAAAGGCAAACAGAATTTCCTGGATGATACCATTATTGAATTAAAAGATAAATACAGCATTACCATTTTGCCAAGAGATAAAAATCAATCAGAGCATTACACTCAATCAAAATTTACAGGTGTTCATGTTCCAGAAAAGCCAATGAGCTTTGATGAAATAGCAGCAAAATGTACCGTGTTTATTGGTGCTGGTGGTTCAATGACCAGAGAATTAGCCATTTTGGGAATTCCCACTATTTCAGTTTATCAAGATGAGTTGTTGGATGTAGATGGCTATTTACTAAAACAAGGATTAATGTTACATGAACCTTTATTAACTTCTCAAAAACTAGAACAATTTATAAATAGTTTGGAAAACAAGTCTCCTTCTCTCGAATTAATGGACAAAGGAAAACAAGCTTATGAATTATTTAAAACACAAATTTTAAAATTTAAAAAACAATGATAAAAGTTGCATTAATCGGTGCCGGTAAAATGGGTATTTCGCACCTGTCAATTTTAGGCGCACATCCAATGGTAAAAATTGTTGGTGTAGCAGATACTTCTAAAATTGTAAATGATGTATTGGAGAAGTATTCGGGAATGAAAACATTTACTGATTACAAGAAAATGCTGGATGAAGTAAAGCCTGATGCCGTTTTTGTATCAGTGCCTACTAAATTCCATGCTTCTTTTGTAGAAGAATTGCTCAACCGGAATATCCATGTTTTTGTTGAAAAGCCTTTTTGTTTGAATGCGACTCAAGGTGAAAATCTCATCAGATTGGCGAAAAGCAAAGGTTTGGTAAATCAGGTTGGGTATCATAATAAATTTGTGGGCACTTTCGAAGAAGTGAAAAGATTAGTCAGTAGTAGTGTTTTGGGAGAGCTCAATCATTTTTTAGGCGAAGCTTATGGGCCGGTTGTGATTCGTAAGAAACAAGATACTTGGCGTTCAGATCCTGAAGAAGGTGGTGGTTGTTTAATGGACTATGCATCTCATGTCATTGATTTGATAAATTATCTGGTAGCTCCTATTACCAAAGTTCATGGCAGTTTATTGAAATCAATTTATTCAACACAAGTTGAAGATGCTGTTTATTCTTTATTAGAAACGAGTAATCATGTGAGTGGTGTTTTATCTGTTAATTGGAGCGATGAAACTCATAGAAAAATGTCGACTGGTATCACCATCATTGGTTCTAAAGGCAAAATTATTTCTGATGCTTCTGAGCTAAAAGTGTTTTTAAAGTCTGATGATGTTCCTGATGGTTATTCAAAAGGCTGGAACATAAAATACATTACAGAAATCACTCCTAGTGTTGACTTCTATTTACGTGGAGAAGAGTATTCTGCACAGATCGACTACTTTATCAATGCTGTTGCCGGGAAAGGCCCGAATGAAAAGAACTCATTTGAAAGTGCCTGGAATACAGACTACGCAATCTCTTTAATCAAAAACAAAAAAAATTAAGAACATGGATAGAATACTATTTGGTGACAATCAGTTTTTTGCTGTGAACCATATTTCAGATGAAAAGTCGAGAGCGCAATCCATTAAATTCAAGGAGGATAAAACCATTTTGGATACCATTGATATTTCCAGAAACTTAGGTGTTGAAACTTTCATGTGTACAACACACGACAGGATTTATAATATATGCGACATGGTCCGTGCAGAGCCAGAAAAGTACAGTAAGTTTTCAATTTATCCTTGTATGCCTTATGCACATAAATATGCTAACGCAGTTACAGAGCTTGGAATTATGGGCACAATAAAAAACTATGTACCAGGAAATTTCTTCGGTTCCATTTTTAAAGGAGGAATGGCCTTTGTATCTAAAGACTATATCTCAATTATGGAACTATTGATTGATGCAGAAATGAAAATGTTTAAGAATATCAATACGCCAGTCATCTTTTTGCAAAATGTAATCACCGATTTGTTGCTTGGTTTGGATATGAAAGACATGCTGAAAGCTTATCATGATTATGTCATCAAAAAATACAATGCTGAACCAGGCTATATTACCATGAACATGCCTATGTTGTTGGATAAATTGGAAAGTGTGGGCATTAAAAATCCAATTATTTGTTCTTCTATAAATAAGGCGGGTTTTAGAATGTCTGGTGGGATGGAAGCATACGAGCATGTTTTAAAAACCAGAAAAGTAAGAGCCATAGCCATGCAGGTTTTGGGTGGCGGTGCAATTCCTGCCAAAGAAGCGATTGAGTATGTTTGTTCATTGCCTAATGTGGAGTCGATTTTATTTGGTGCTTCATCAAAACAAAATATCGCACAAACAATATCGTTGATTAATGAATTTGATGAAAAATACTCGAATAAAAAATGAGAAATCAAAACAACTTGTCTATTTCTAAACTGATAAAGATGAATGTGTATCGGTTACTATGTATCCCACACTTATTCGTTTTTTTATTATTAAATAAAAACAAAAAAAAGATCATTGAAGCTGATGTAAATGTTTGGCTAAATGTTTATCACAAACAATTTGGCACTTATGGTGGGTTAATATTTTTGCTTTGTTTTTATCATGAGTTTAGAAATTTATTTTATTATAGAATTGGTAGTGTTTCTAATTTGTTGAATTTGATTTGCAAGAAATTGCCAACATTGTATATAACATCCAATTATATTGGGGAAGGATTATTTATTCAACATGGTTTTGCAACAATTATTGCTGCTGAAAAAATTGGAAAAAACTGTTGGATAAATCAACAAGTAACAATTGGATTTAATGACAAAGATGAATGTCCTGTTTTAAATGATAATGTCACTGTAAATGCAGGTGCTAAAGTTATTGGTGGTGTAACAATTGGATCAGGATCTGTAGTTGGAGCTAATGCAGTAGTTGTCAAAAATGTTCCGGAAAATTGTGTAGTTGTAGGTGTTCCCGCTTATATAATAAAAAGAAATGGAATAAAAGTTAATGAAAAACTATAAACGTCTTTAAAATGAAAATAACAATAATCGCAGGTGCCAGACCCAATTTCATGAAGATTGCTCCTATCATAAAAGCAATCATCAAACACAATCAGTCCGGTAATGAAATTACTTACCGATTGGTACATACTGGTCAGCATTATGACAAAGCCATGAGTGGAGATTTTTTTGAACAATTGGGCATTCCTGATCCTGATGTGAATTTGGAATGTGGTGGTGGTTCTCAGGCAGAGCAAACTGCGGCTATTATGGTGAAATTTGAAAAGGAATTGTTTGAAAATAAACCCAATGTTGTACTTGTTGTTGGTGATGTTACATCCACAATGGCTTGCACTATTACCGCTAAGAAATTATGTATTGATGTGGTACATGTGGAAGCGGGTATCCGTTCGGGTGATATGACCATGCCCGAGGAAATAAACAGAATTGTAACGGACTCTATTTGTGATCATTTCTTCACAACAAGTGAAATTGCTAATAATAATTTGATGGCACAACAAGTAGGTAAAGATCGGATTCATTTTGTGGGAAACACCATGATTGATTCCCTTTATGGCAATCTTGAAAAAATCAGAAAACCAGCTTTTTTTGATCACATAAAATTGTCTTCAAAAGATTATTTTATGCTCACCTTACACAGGCCATCCAACGTTGATGATCCTGAAAAATTAAAGTCGATTCTTGATGCTGTCATCAGTTCTGCAAAATCTGTACCTGTTGTTTTTGCTGTTCATCCAAGAACAAAATTGATTTTAAATCAGCTCCATGTTTCTTATGATTCTTTACAGCTCATCGACCCGCAAGGCTATTTAGAATTTATTTATCTGATCAAAAACTGTAAAGGAATCATTACAGATTCTGGTGGTATTACAGAAGAAGCAACGGTGTTGGATATTCCTTGTTTGACACTAAGAAATTCCACTGAAAGACCTGAAACGGTTACCATGGGCACTAATGAACTCATTGGTGATGATTTGGATAAGTTGAAAAACTGTTTGAATCAAATTATGAACAACAATTGGAAAAAAGGAAATATCCCTCAATTCTGGGATGGAAAAACTTCAGGAAGAATTGTTGAAATTCTATTTAGGTTATACGGAAATAAATAAATAATTTATGAATAGTCAATTCAAAAGATATCTTCAGGTAAATTTAATTTTTCTGGATTTGATAATGCTTCTCATTAGTTTTATCATCCCCAGATTACTTTTTCATAGCCGCATATCAACTTCTACCACATATGCTTATTTAGTATTTGGCTCCTACTCATTGATTTCATGGGCTTTGTTTTCATCCATTTTAGGAAACTATACAGAAAAGATTATACTTCAGTTTGAATCTTTTTCAAAAAGAACCTTACAAGTTTTTTTACTTTGGATAATTTTCGTGTTGATTTATTTATTTTTTTCCAGAGAGGTTCAAGTATCCAGATTTTTTGTATTTGCTTTCATCATTTCATTTGCATTTGGAATTTTCTTTAATAGATTTTTGTACGTCGGAATAAGAAACTATTTCAAAACCAAAGATTATCTTGTTAGCAAAGTAATTATTTTGGGTTACAATGAAACTGCTTTAAAGCTATCATCTTATTTCGAGCAAGAATCTATTAATACCAACCTTATAGGTTTTGTGGAAGATGAACAAAATGTAAAAGAACTCACCCACTACCCTGTTCTTTCTAACATAAAAAATTTAATACAAGTTGCAAAAGATTATGATGTTCAAGAAATTTATTCCACAATCACACCAGAGCAAAATGCTTACATATATGATTTGATGAGTCAGGCTGAAAATGAATGTATACGATTTAAGGTCGTTCCAAATC